>DASQRJ010000187.1:0-2616 GCA_035642955.1 Acidobacteriaceae bacterium | reverse complement strand
CGCGGCGCGTGCCGTCGAAAAGCGTCCACTTCAGTTGGAGGCCCACGCTCCAAAGTTCGCCCTGAGCATAGTGGCCAGGAAACAGATCCTGCTGTCCGTAGGCGCGGGCAAGGCCGCCATCTCCGCTGAAGCCCAACGTTGGAAAATACGTGGACCGCGCCTGCTTGATGGATGCATTGGCCGCGCGCACACGGGCTACCTGCGCTAATAGTTCCGGCCGTTGGGCAAATGCGCGATCGATGTCCTGATCGACAGAATCCGCCATGGTGCTCGGCGTGGCCAGTTCCCGGATGCCCTGCACCTGGAAGACTGTTTCCGGCGGCAGACCCATGACCGTCGCCAGATCGCCGCGGGCAATGTCTTCCGCGCCGACAGCCGCCTGCAGATCAAAATCGGATTGGGTTCGGGCGGCGGTCGCTTCAAGCACATCGGGCTTTGTCGCCAGCCCATTGTTCAGCCGGTTTTGCGCATCCTCCTCCACGGTTTGTGCGTTCTTCAGGCTGACTTCGGCCGCCTCGCGCTGGCCTTCGGCATTCAGCAGACGATAATAGTCCGATGCGGTTTGAAAGATGATTTTGCGGTGCGTGTCGTTGAAGTCGAGATCCGACACCAGCAGATTCGCCTTGGCCAAGTCGATGGCGCCGCCTCGTCCACCGAAATCTAAGACCAGATATTCGACATGCAGCACGGGTTCAAAGACTCCAAGCGTCTGCCGATGGAAGAATTCTCCGATCAACGCTGCCTGACGAATTGTGGAAGCCAGTGCAACCGCAGCGACCGTCGGGAAAAGTGCACCGCGCGCCACCCCCAGCGACGCAGCTCTCGCCTTCGCCTGTTCCCAGGCCACACGCGTCTCTGGATTGTGCTGCTCGGCTAAGTCGATCAGTTCTGCAAGTGAGTAGTTCCTTCGCGGATCGATGTCGTATTTCGCTTCCGGACGCGAGGCAAGTTCGCGATCTAGCCCCTGTTCCGCCTTGGAATGCCACACTTTCTCGGGGGATGCGGGAGCAGTCTGCGCACGACCGCTCGCGCCAGCGATACTGACGATCAGAGCGAGAATTGACGCAACTCTACACGCCGCTGCCATAGAGCTTTCGAATGCCGAATGTAACGCAGAAGCTCGAAGACCGCGACACAGTCCGCGACGCTCTGGCACACGTAGCATAATGGTTAGGCATTACTGTACAGCCACGGATTCAACCGTAGTGCCAGTTTTCCGGCGGCAGCCGTTGTCAGGCTTGTCGCTGATCCCATAGCCCCCGCAGGTCTTCATCACTGCTTATTCAAGCGACGGTCTGAGGAGTGCTATCCCACTGCAATACGAGATGATTTGTCGCAGCCGTCCTCACGCAACGGGAGTAAACCTACCTTACGGTCACCCGCAGCCCTGAGGCATGCGGCACGGTGACCGCGTACCGCCCACGCTTGAGCGACGCGCGCTTCGATTCGCGCGTCATGTGCGCCTCGCGTGAATCAAGCGCGGGTGCGTGCAGCGTCGCCGTCTCCACCGTGCCGCTGCGGCTTGGACCAAAGTCGAGTGTCAGTTCCAGGTCGCGCTCAGCGTCCTTGTTCAGGATCACCAACGCAATCTCACCGCCCTGCAGCTTCGCGGCATAGGCCGTGGCGTTTACGCCCGTGGCCTGGATCTGGCTGGTCAGGTCGGCCTTCACCAGTGTTGCGCCGCAGAGTGCGCCCGCGAATATGAGCCCGTGCGCCACTGGCTCGAGAGTGTATTGATCCCCGAACGTAGCCACAGGCGTGTAGAACGGGTGCGGGTGGCTGGCGATCTGCTCCGGCGTCGCGCCCGCGTCCTTCAGCATCAGGTCCCCGGGCAGGGATCCGCCCACCGAGTTGGCCACCGATTTTCCCGTGCCTCCGTGCAAATTCACGCCGGAGTAGTTGTTGCTCGCCAGCAAGAGCGAGTAGTCCGCCGACCATAACGCCGCTGCAAAGACATCCGATACGCCCGGTTTGCCGCCCCGGTAGCACGTGTTGCCCTCGGTCATGCGCACGCGCGCGCCCATCCTGTCCGCCGCGGCAGTGGCTGTGTCGGCGGTCTTCTGCACGCGCGCCATCGTCGCCGGTTTCAGCAGGTTGGGGATGCTCACTTCGGGATTCGTTGCGGGGCCGCCGAAGTAGTAATGATGGCTCAGTGTCGTAATGTGCGGTGGATCCTGGACGGAGGGCCACATCTCGGCGATCTGCGTCAGCCAGCCTACGTTTGCCGCCACGTCCGGCATGCCGAATTTCGCGCCCGGCACCGCCTTTCTCACCGCCCGCGCGATGGTCAGCCACTCATCCAGGTAGGTTTTCGCGTTCCACGTCTCCGGATCGCGCAGGTGACGGCCGAAAAGGTCTACTTCGTTGCCGATCTGGAAGTACTGGAGGCGGTCTCCCAGCGTCTGGGCCACGTACTCCGCCTCGGCTGCCGCGTGCTCCGGTGTGTTGGTCCCCATGCCGATCCCATACAGGCACGTCCATCCGGCAGCCCGCAGGAAACCTGCGAGATTGCGCACGGCCTCGGCCGTTACCGGGTAGTACTGTGCCTTGGGCTCGCCTTCCACCTCGCGCGTCCGCGGGTGCTCCGGCTGCTGTGCGTTCGGTGTCGGCTTCCAC
>DASQRJ010000186.1:0-11643 GCA_035642955.1 Acidobacteriaceae bacterium | reverse complement strand
TCCCCGCCTGATAGCCAACCGGCATCGTCAGCAGCCCATGGACGTCGGTGCCGTCCTTGCCCCTGGCCGCGATCTCTTCCGTCGTCGCCAGGGTTCGTTGCGCCAGCAGCGCATCGTTGTGTGAGGTCAGTTTGTGCAGTTGTGTGCCGTCCAGCGAGTAGATCTCCGCATCGGCCGCATCGGTCGACCAGAGCAGGGCGACGTGGCCGCCTGCCTCTGCCAATGCAGCAGCCGTACCCGTTTCCTGCGTGAGCCGCTTCGGCTCGCCGCCTGTCAGCGGCACCTCCTCCACATACACCACGCGGTCATCGGTCACTGTCGTCAGCAGAGACTTGCCGTCTGCCGTGAATACCGGCGGCCCTACGTTGTTATCGATGGACGTCGCCTTCAGCTCAGGCTTGCCGCCATTCGCCGCCACCACCGCCAGCCGCGTGCTGCCATAGGCGGTGTAGTGTTCGGAGAGGCCCTGTCGATACGCGATCAGCTTGCTGTCCGGGCTCCATGCCAGCGGTCCGTGATCTTCGCCGGGAAATGTCGTCAGCCTGCGCGGCGCCGACCCCGGCTTCGCATCCACGACGAAGACGTCATCGTTCTCTACGCGATCGGGATCGGGCTGCGACTGGTTGCTCACGAAGGCGATCGTCGTCCCGTCGGGTGACCATGCTGCCTCGTGCTCTTCATACTTGCCGGAATCGGAAGTCAGCTTCGTCAACTTCTTTGTCGCGATATCGAAGAGATACAACTGCGCATGCTTGTCCGTCAGATAGCCTTCGATGTCCTGCTTGAAGTGGTAGCGGTCGATCACGATCGGCTTCGGCGGCTTAGGCTTTGCGTTCTTGTCGTCGCTCTCCGGTTCGTCCTTTTCGCGCAGCGTCAGCAGCAGTTGCTTTGCATCTGGCGACCAGCGATAGTCACTTAGATCCTGCTTCACATCTGTCACCTGGCGCGCCTCGCCGCCACGCCGGTCCAGCACCCACACCTGGGAGCCTTTCGCCTTCCCTGGCCGTGACGAAGTGAACGCTAGATAGCGTCCGTCCGGGCTCCATTCGGGCGAACTCGCCGACTCCGTGCCGTAGGTCAATTGAAGATTGTTGGTGCCATCCCAATCCACCATCCACAGTTCGCTGACATTTTTGTCGTCCTCGGTATCCACGCGGGAGACGGTGTAGACAATCTGCTTGCCGTCCGGCGACACCCGCGGATCGCCGACACGCACCAGCTGATTCAGGTCGTCGATTTTGAGGCCCGGTTTCGGAGCCTGCCCGGAAAGAGGGAAGGCCAGAAGGAAGAGAAACACAGTGCAAACGAGGCAGCGAAGCATGCCCCGGAGTGTAGCAGGCGCCTCGTACATCTCCTCGAAGGCGAGCTATTTTGAGGGACGCTGAAGATCCGAGCCGGAGCGGCCCACACGGCGCAGCTCGTCGCTCAACACAATCGCCTCAGCCAACTCGCGCATGGAACGCCGCTTCTGCCGGCTCTGCTTGCGCAGTGCCGCATATGCGCTCTCTTCGTCGATCTTGAGATCGCGCTGCAGGATGCCTTTTGCCCGATCGACTATCTTGCGCGTCTCCAACCGGTCGCTCAGCTCTTCGCGCTCCATCTCCAGGCGTGCCATCTCGATCTCAGCCCCCACTAGAAAGCCGATCGTGGAGAGCAGTTGTATTTCGCGCTGCGTGTGCTCGTGCTGCTTCTTGTGCTGCACGTTGATCACGCCTACCAGCTTGCCCCGGCTCAACAGGGGCACGGAAAGAAAGGCCTCGAAGCGGTCTTCCGGAAGGTCTTTAAATGCCTTGAAGCGTGTATCCGCCGCAGCGTTTTTTGTAATCGCGACCGGTTCGCGGTTCTCCGCCACCCATCCAGTGATGCCCTGTCCGAGTTGCAGATCGAGGTTATCGACCAGCTCCGCGTGCGGAATTTTCGACGCTCGCAGAACCAGTTTTTCATTCTGCAGCACAAAGATCAGGCACGCATCGCAACGCACAATGGATGTTGCAAAATCCACCACGCGGTTCAGCACATCGTGCAATGGATCGGCGGCAGCGATCCGGCTTCCAAGTTCGTGCAGGAATTCAAGATGAGCGTCTTCTGCGTGCTGCCAGCTTGGTACATCCTGGGTTGCGTCCATGGTCTCTGCGTCTCCTCTCAGAGGTCTCGCTGCACACGGAGTGCCGCGCGGCATGACTGTGTGAATTGGAAGACGGGAAGAAAGCGTCTACGCTTGGAGGCGGCCTTCTTTTCCGATTGCGTTCGGGATAGCTTACCCGTACAGTAAGGAATCCCAACCGTTTCAGCAAGCGGTAAGCAGAAACAAAGGCCTCGCTCCCAGTAGAGCATTTCGGTACAGGCCGGGAAGGTCCAGCGATCGCTCCCGTGGCTTTCTTTAAAGGAAAAGCCACAACCAGTGAATCTCTGCACTCCATAGCAGTAACCAAAACGCTGTAGCAGCAGTCCTTGGGCGCAGTTCCTTCCACGTCGAAGTTCTCACGTAACTCCTCTTCCAAGCAGAAGAACAATCCATCCCTTGGTCCATGCCCGATCTCGGGCCTAGGCCCTTGTAGCGATTCGTATTCCTTTGGAGGCTGGTTATGCTGTGGCGTCGTGGCACGTTCCTTGTTCCCATGGGACAAGCAGCGTTGGTAGCTGCTGTCCTCTCCGGCACTCTCGCCGGCGCGCAAACCTTTCGCGGCGCCATCAATGGCACCGTCACGGATCCTGTTGGCGCCGCACTCCCTAGCGCTCAAGTGCAAATCACGGACGAGGCGACAGGTATCGTCCACCAGACGGTCTCCGCGGCCGGCGGTGATTTCAACTTTCCGGATCTTCCCCTTGGCTCATACACCGTCTCCGTCACCACCTCGGGTTTCGACACTCTCAAGATCACCAAGGTAGAGGTCTCTGCGGGCGCTATCCATACCGTTCCGGTACGGCTGACCGTAGCGCAGCAGGCCACCACCATTGAGGTGAGCGGTTCCAGCCTGGCGCTCGATACCACCACGCCGGTGCAGACCACCACCATTCCCAGCAAAACGGTCCAGGACATCCCGCTCAACGGCCGCGATTTTACGCAGTTGATCGGCCTCGCACCCGGATTTGCCGGTTACTCTGCCGGCGGGTTTGGATCGGTGAACGGCACGCGCGCCAATCAGGTGAACTGGCAGATCGATGGTTCAGACAACAACGACCTCTGGCATAACATTCCCGCCGTCAATCAGGGCGGCGTCGAAAACATCGCCGGCGTCACCTTCCCCATCGATTCGGTGGAGGAATTCTCGCTGCAGACGCAGTCCTCACCAGAGACCGGTCGCAATCCCGGCGGGACGGTGAATCTCGTTACCAAGTCGGGCACGAATACAATCCACGGATCTGCCTACTACTACAATCGCAACGAGGCTCTTGCCGAAGTCTCGCCTTTCACCACCGGCAATCCGCCGCTGCGCAACGAACAGTGGGGTGCCAGCGCGGGCGGCCCGTTCTGGAAGGATCACACCTTCTGGTTCGCCAATTTCGAGAAGCAGAAATTCCGTATCGCGCCCGGCAGTCAGGGAACGGTGCCGAATGTGGACCTGCAAACGCAGGCGCGCGCACTGCTACAGGCCAATGGGGCTGTAGAGAACTCCGCCACCAGCGCATTGTTGAAGACGCTTTGGCCGCAGGATCTGCTGAACGGGCCAGCCACCAGCACCAGTTCCGCCGCTGAGAGCGGATACAGCTACAACGGTGTGATCAAGATCGATCACAACTTCAACGATCGACAGTCACTCTCAGCCCGCGCGTTTCTCGGACAAGGGAATCAGACTGCGCCTGTCTGCGGCACCTGCACCATCCCGTACTACTTTGAAGTGGCGCCGCTGCACGTCTACAACTACTCCGTCGTGCACAACTGGACGCTTTCACCGCGCATCACCAACCAGATCAACGTAGGCGTCAACTACTTCAATCAGCTCTTCAGCGACGCACAGACCGGCTTCAATGTGGACTCCCTTGGATTCGTCACCAACTCGCCGTACAGCCAGGCCCCCAACATCAAAATCACCGGCTTTCAGCCCACCGGCGAAACCCCACCGGAAGGTCGCAACGACATCACCGGCCACATCGATGAGGCGCTTGCGTGGTCCCTGGGCAAGCACCAGATACGTTTCGGCGGCGAGTTCCGTCAGGCACAGATCGATGAGTTTTATCAACGCCACTCCACCGGCACATTCACCTTCACTGGCAGCCAGGGCCCGTGGTGTGTGAATAACGGCGACTGCACCGGCAATGCCGAGGCGCTCGCAGACTTTCTCGGCGGCTACCTCGCCTCCGCATCCATCGCGCGCGGCAACGCGGAGCGGCAGGTCTTCATCAATACCTTCGACCTCTTTGCGCAGGATAGCTGGCAGATCTCTCCGACCCTCAACATCAACTACGGTGTGCGCTACGACTACCTGCAGCCCATGCGCTCGGACTACAAGAACCTCTCGGTCTTCCGTCCGGAACTCACGGGCAGCGCCGGTCTCGCCTTCCAGGGCGATCAGATCGATGCGGTGTACCCCGGAGACTGGACCAACTTCAGTCCGCGCGTCGGCTTCAGCTACGCGCCGGGGTTATGGAAGGGCACAGTACTGCGTGGCGGTTTCGGCATGTTCTTCGATACGCCCAATGCCAATCCCTTCCTTGACAACCGGCCATCGAACAACGCGCCGAACGGACTGGAAGGCAATCCCGGCGGTCCGGATCCGGTGTTTACCGTCGCAGCCACACCGCAGGCCGGTGTTGTTTCCATCATCCCCGGCCAGCCCATCCTGCCCAGCGGAACGGTCAGCTGCAATCCCGGGAATCCCTGCGGCGTGTTCTCTGTCGATCGCAACTTCCGCACACCCTACAACTTCAACTACAACCTCCAGATTGAGCAGTCTCTTGGCGCAAAAGCACTCGTCCAGATTGGTTACGTAGGCAGCCAGGGACGGCGCCTGCTCAGCCTGCTCAACATCAATCAACCCACCCTCGGCGGCCCAACGACGGACGTCAACTTCGGCGGAACCACCTACACCGGTGTCCTGGAGCGTCCCTACATCTCGACATACCCGCAATATGGCGACATCAACCAGGTCGAGAGTATCGGCACCTCCAACTACACCGCCCTGCAAGCCGTCGTTAGCGTGCGCAACATGCACGGGCTCACGACACAGCTTAGCTATACCTGGAGCCACAATCTGGATGAAGTGACGCAGTATCGCGGCCAATTGCCGCAGGACAGCACCAACTTCAAGGGCGACTACGGCGCCAGCGACTTCGACACACGCAACACCGTCGTTGGCTTCGTCAACTACACCGTTCCCGGTTTCCGCGGCCCCTCCCTGCTCACACGCGGATGGCAGTTGAACTCCGTCATCACGTTCAAAGGCGGCCAGCCTATCAACCTCTTCACCGGATCCGACACCTCCGGCACCAATGAATACACCCAGCGTCCCAACCAGGTGGGGAATCCCTTCGCGGGCATAAGCCACAAAGTGCAGAACGTCGACGGCTCACGTTTTGTGCAGTGGTTCAATCCGGCAGCCTTCCAGGATCCGGCGCCTGGCACATGGGGGAACTTTCAGCGCAACAGCTTCTACGGCCCGGGTTTTGCGGATGCCGATCTCTCCATCTTCAAGAACACTCCCATCACGGAACGCGTCAGCACTCAGTTCCGCGTTGAGATGTTCAACGTCACCAACCGTCTCAACCTGGCCAACCCCGGACCGACCCAGCTTGGCAACGCGTACACCGGATCGGGCAGCTTCGGTCAGGTCGGCTCTACCATCGGCGCGGGCAACTACGCGCCAGGAATCGGCCCCGGAGAGCCCTTCAACACGCAACTCGCGTTGAAGATCATCTTCTAGGGGCGCATGTGTTGTTGTCTCCTGCGGCACGGCTGAACTGTCTCCCGGCAGCCGCGCCGCACTCTTTTTCGTCTGACAACGCTCTTCTATCTAGGCTAGAGTTAAGGCCCCGGCAAAAGGAATTTCGTATGGCACTCACTCGACGTCAGTTTCTCTTCCGCGTAGGGCAGGTGGGCGGTTACAGCGCCGCCTTCACCATGATGCAGGCTCTCGGCCTGCTGCCCATCGCGGCCACTGTGGCGCAGGAAATCCGCGGCGTCAGCGGCCACGGCACGCGCATCGTCATTCTCGGGGGAGGCATTGCCGGCCTGGCCTCCGCCTACGAGATGACCAAGCTCGGTTATGACTGCACCGTGCTCGAAGCCCGCGATCGCGTGGGCGGCCGCAACTGGACCGTTCGCCGCGGCACTCGCGTCAACTTCACCGACGGCACAGAACAGGTGTGCAATTTCGATGAGGGTCTCTACCTCAACGCCGGTCCCGCGCGCCTGCCATCTCTCCACACCCACATGCTCAACTACTGCCACGAGCTCGGTGTCCCACTCGAAGTGGAGATCAACACCACGCGCTCCTCGCTGCTCCAGGCGGACGCTTTCAACGACGGCAAGCCCATCCGGCAGCGCCAGATGGTCAATGACACGCGCGGCCACGTCTCGGAGCTGCTCTCCAAGTGCATCCGCCAGGGCGCGCTCGATCAGGAACTCAGCGCGGAGGACAAAGAGCGCATGCTGAAGTTCCTCACCGAGTACGGCGACCTCCAGCCCGATGGCCGCTTCACCGGCACGGATCGCTCCGGCTACAAGCTCTCGCCTGGCGCAGGCCCCCAGGCAGGCGTGCCGCGCGATCCGCTGCCTATGCACGCCCTGCTCGATGCCAACCTGTGGAACGGCCTGCTCTATGAGGACGTCATCGACTGGCAGGCCACCATGTTCCAGCCCGTCGGTGGCATGGACAACATACCTCGCGCCTTCGAAAAGAAGCTCGGCAGCACCATCCGTCACAACGCGCAGGTCATGCGCATCCGCCAGTCTTCCAATGGTGTCCATGTCTCCTACAAGGACCGCGTCAGCGGCCGCGTTGAAACCGTCGATGCTGATTACTGCATCTGTGCGATGCCCCTCACGACCCTGAGGAACGTTGACGCCGACTTTTCTCCCGATGTTGCAGCCGTCATCCAGCACGCCATCTACGACTCGGCGTACAAGATCGCCTGGCAGTCGCGCCGCTTCTGGGAGCAGGATGACAACATCTACGGCGGCTTGTCCTTCCTGCGCCAGACCGTCGATGTGGTCTGGTATCCCAGCTACGGTCTCTTCTCGCCGAAAGGCGCCATCATCAGCGGCTACAGCATTGAGAACGGAACACCCTTCGGCAAACTGCCCACCATCGAAGCCAAGCTGGACGCCTCGCGCCTGGCGGTCGAGAAACTCTTCCCCGGCCGTGGCAAGGAGCTGCGCGATCCCGTCTACGTGAGCTGGGGCCAGATCCCCTTCAACCTCGGCTCCTGGATCAGTGGTCCCGGAGCCAGCTTCGGTATTGCCAAACAGGATCCCCGCGACTACGCCACCCTCACCCATCCTGATCGCCGCGTCTACTTCGCGGGCGATCACACCAGCCACATCGTCGGCTGGCAGGAGGGCGCCGCGTTCTCCGCCATCCGCGCCGTTAACATGATCGGAGAGAAGGTTCAGCCAGGAGGAAGCATTGCGTAGCCCTCGTATCGCCGTTGTTCTCGTCGCGCTTGCGGTTCCGGCTTTTGCCGCGATGGCGCAAAGCCCCACTCGCATTCCGCTGCCCAACAACTCACCCTTCCCCATATCGCAGGGTGTGTGGGTCGGCAATACCCTTTATCTCAGCGGCATGCCCGACCCGGAGTTCAGCAAAGCTCCCGCGAAGGACACCAAGGCGCAAACCGTCGGGGCCATCGAAGCGATTCAGAAGGCGCTCGCAGCCCAGAAGCTCACTCTTGGCGATGTCGTGATGATGCACGTCTATCTCGCCGCGGATCCGGCAACCGGCAAGATGGACTTCGCCGGCTTCATGGGTGGCTACACGCAGTTCTTCGGCACCAAAGACCAGCCCAACAAACCCGCGCGTTCCGCGATGCAGGTGGCCGCGCTGGCCGCTCCCGGAATGCTGGTCGAGATAGAAGTGATCGCAGTGAAACCCTAGAGCATTTTCCCTGTAGGTGTAGAGCGGCCAACGGAAGCTCGTGTGGCTTTTCGTTAGGGAAAAGCCACGCCGAGATACTCTCCGCTACCTCACAGCATCAGGGAAAATGCTCTAACGTGCCTGCTGTTGTTGCGCATGATTAACGCTCGAACTACGGAAACGGCTGCTCGCCCCTGAGCCATCGCGTTCGAAAGGTGTTGCCGGTCTTGCGATACGTCCGTTCGACCAGCTCTTTCACCTCCGGCGACTCACCCACCGTCAACGCCAGCAGGGACGGTCCCGCACCGCTCAGGCAAACGCCCAGCAGATGCGGATGCTCCAGCTCCAATAGCTCCGCAAGTCCCGGCACCAGATCCTTGCGATACGGCTGGTGCAGCTTATCCACCATCGCCACGCGCAAACTCTGCGGATGCTCACTCTCCAGCGCACACAGCAGCAGCGCCAGCCGTTGCATGTTGCTCACTGCATCGCGGAAAGGCACCTGCGCCGGCAGCACCTCGCGCGCACGGGTCGTCGTGAGCGCATAGTCCGGCGTCAGCACCAGTAGCCGGATCGCCGCCGGCCACGGCAAGCTGACCGCGGTCACGCCGCCATCGTCGGTCTGGCAACTCACTGTCAACCCGCCCAGCAGCGCTGCGGCAACATTGTCGGCGTGTCCCTCCAGCGCCGCTGCCACCGCCAGCAATGGCGTTGGCCCCAGGGCCACACCGCTCACCACTTCAAACAGCCGCAATCCCGCCACCGTCGCCGCGGCGCTCGAGCCCAGCCCGGAGCGCGGCGGAATCTGGCTTCGCACTTCCACGTGAATCGACGGCAGCGGCCGCGCGTATTCCTCCCGCAGTTGCGCATACGCCGAGTGGATCAGGTTCTCTCCCATCGGCTCGCAGCCAACGAACTCGAATGTGACGCCATCCAGGCCCTCGCGCCGCTCCACCAGCAGGCTCAGGTACAGATTCACCGCCACGGCCAGCGTGTCGAAGCCCGGCCCCAGGTTCGCAATCGAACCCGGCACGTGGATCTCCGCCGGTTCCACCCCCAGCGGCATCGTATCGATTGGCTGCGTATCCTCTGGCATCGCTATCCTCAGTGGCCTTCTTGCTGGCCCTGGTTGCCGGCCCCGTGCTGCTCCAGAATGTATGCCGTGTCCTTCAGACCATGGCCGGTCAACATTGCGACCACCTCCGCGTCACGCTCTACCAACCCCGACTCGCGCAGTTTTTTCAGCCCCGCCAGCGTGGTCGCGGATGCCGGCTCGCACCCGATGCCGTCGCGTCCGATCGCGGTTTTTGCATGACTGATCTCCTCATCCGTCACGTCGATGACCGCGCCGCCCGTCGACTCCACGCCATGCAACGCCTTGCGCCACGAACGCGGATTGCCGATGCGAATCGCCGTCGCCCGCGTCTCCGGATCGAGTGGTTGCAATACTGCCGCAGGATTCTTTGCACGCTCCCGCCACAGCCGTGCAAACGGATTCGCCCCCGCGGCCTGCACCACGATCAGCTTGGGCGCGCGCTCGATCAGCCCCCATCGCAGCAGCTCATCGAATGCCTTGCCGAATGACGCGCTGTTGCCCAGGTTCCCGCCCGGCGTCACCAGGTAATCCGGCGCGCGCCACCCGCGCTCCTCCATCACCTCGTACATGCACGTCTTCTGCCCCTCAATGCGGAAGGGATTCACCGAGTTCAGGAAGTAGACCTCCTCCGGCGGCAGCGCCAGCAGCGTGTTCAACGCATCGTCGAAGCTGCCATCGACCTCCACAATCTCCGCGCCAAAGTCCAGTGCCTGCGCCAGCTTGTTCATCGACACCTGGCCCGCCGGCAGGTACACACGTCCCGTCACGCCCGCCCGCGCCGCATATGCCGCCAGCGAAGCGGCGGTATTTCCCGTCGAAGCGCATGCCACCACCTTCGCGCCCAGGTACCGCGCCTCGGTCATGCCGGTCGTCATGCCCAGGTCTTTGAAGCAGCCGGTCGGGTTCCAGCCCAGATGCTTGAAGTAGAGATTGGTTACGCCGGCAAACTCCGCCGCACGCTGTGCAAGCACCATCGGCACGTTGCCCTCGCGCAACGTCACTATATGCTCGGGCGCGTACTGCGGCAGCGCCTCGCGGAAGCGCCACACGCCGCTCATATCCACCGGCGAAAAGGAGCGCCGCCGCTCCGACCACAGCGTCTTGAGGGAGGCTGCGTCGGCCGAAGGTGACTTGACAACCACCTCCAGCAATTCGCCGCACTTCGGACACGCCATCAGTGGCGTGTGCAGCTCGAACGTTGTCCCGCATGCGGGACCGATGCAATGCAGATGGGTCACGCGCGTTTCCTCAGAATGGGCAGGCACAGCGGCGGCTGCGCCAGAAAATGCAGCTTGCCGATCTCCGCCAACGCCGCGTCCAGCGCCTCCTGGCTGCATGGCTCCAGCGTGATGGCAAACGGCAGCGCCTCCTGCGAGTGCCCCGGCAGCTGCAGCACCGCATCCACATTGATCGCATACGTCGCCAGCACCTGCGAGATCGCTGCCAGTATGCCCGGCCGGTCGCGCACCAGGTAACGCGTGTAGTGCGGCATCACAAACTGACTCGAAGCCGCCAGCTTGCGCAGCGGCGGACTCATGAACTCTGAAGACGTTGTCCCCAGCCGTGCCAGCGCGACCAGATCGCTCACCACGGCAACCGCCGTGGGGTTGCCGCCCGCGCCGTTGCCGGAAAAAGTCGTCTCGCCGCCGTAGCGTCCCGTGCTCACGACAATGTTCTGCGCGCCCACTACGCGCGCATGCGGCAGCGTGCGCTCCACCAGCATGGGCTGTACCGCAATGTGCAGCGCGTCTTCCTTGACCTCTGCGTGGGAAATCTGCCGGATGGTGCAGCCCAACTCCGCTGCATAACGCAGATCCACCGCCGTGATCGGCCGGATAGAACGGCACATCACCGTCTCGGTGTCGACGTCCGCGCCCAGAGCCACACGACTTAATATCGTGATCTTCGCCCGTGCATCGTAGCCATCCACGTCGGCGCTCGGGTCGGCCTCCGCAAAGCCCGCGCGTTGTGCTTCCAGCAGCGCATCGGCGAATGAGATCCCTGCCTGCTCCATGCGCGTCAGGATGTAGTTACAGGTTCCGTTCAGGATCCCGCTGACGCTCACCAGTGCGTCGCCCGCCAGTCCTTCCTGCAGTCCCGAGAGCACCGGCACGCCGCCGGCCACGGATGCGCCGTAGGCCAGGTGCTGTCGATGCCGGCATGCCAGTTCGCTCAACTCCACACCTTCGGCTGCAATCAGCGCCTTGTTCGCCGTCACCACGGATTTGCCGCTGGCCAGCGCGCGCCGCACCCACGTTCCCGCCGGATCGAGCCCGCCCACCAGCTCCACCAGCACATCGATATCCGAGTCCAGCACCTCGTCCACATCATCCGTCCAGCGAACGGAGTCGGGCACCCAGTCGACACGTTTCTTGGCAATGCGCCGGTTCAAGATGTAGGCCAGCTCAAAGGAGGACGCGGTGCTCTGTTCGATCAGGATGCGCGCCACCGCCGATCCCACCGTGCCAAAACCCGCGATCGCCACCCGCAATCGCTGATTTCTCTCGCTGCCGGTCTTCTTCGCCTGCTGCTCCA
>DASQRJ010000185.1:0-2107 GCA_035642955.1 Acidobacteriaceae bacterium | reverse complement strand
AGTGGGTAATTGCCTGCGGGAAGTACTCGCTGTCGTCAGAGCGGGTGGCTGGGTTGGCTTTCTTTGATTGCTCAGAGTGGGATTTGGTGGACGTGCGGGTAAAACAGCAGATCCCTCCACTACGCGGCTTTGCCGCTTCGGTCGGGATGACAATTGTTCGGGTTAGGGGTGGGCTACGGGCTCGACGGTGAGGGTGAGCCCGTTGACGGCGGTGACGCGTACCTGCGTGTCGCGCGGGGCGGGGGTGGCGGAGTGTGCCTCCCACAGCTCGCCGTGCACCATCACTTGCCCCACTGGCTCCAGCGGCTTGGTGACGACAGCGATCTGGCCGAGAAGGGCGTCGATGCCGATGATGGACTTGTTGTGACGGGCGCGCACGGCTAGGCGCACGAGAAAGACGGTGATGAGTCCGAAGGCGATGCCGGCGGCGAGGGCGGTGCCGAGGTGGACGCGCATTTGTGGGATCGGGCCGTCAACCAGCGTGAGCATGCCCAGCACCAGGCAGACGATGCCGGCGAGCGCCAGGATGCCGTGACTGGTGAATTTCACCTCCAGCACCATGAGGACGGCGGCGGCCAGCAGCAGCATGACGGCGGTGTAGTGGACGGGCAGGAGATTCAGCGCGAAGAGCGAGAGCAGCACCAGGAGCGTGCCCAGCGCGCCGGGAACGATGGTGCCGGGCGCATTGAATTCGAGGTAGATCAGCAGGCCGCCGATGACCAGCATGAGGACGGCGAGGTCGGGATTCATCAGCCGGTCGAGCACGCGATCGCGCAGCGTCGGGGTCACGGTGTCGAGTGAAGCGTCCTTGGTATGGAGTACGGTCTTTGCTCCGCTCATCCGGGTAATGGTGCGGCCATCGATCTGGTTGAGCAGGGCATGGGTATCGGGCGCGATGAGGTCGATGAGGCCGAGATCCTTCGCTTCCTGCGCGGTGTAGGACTTGGAGTTGCGGACGGCATCTTCGGCAGCCTTGGGATTGCGACCACGCTGTGCCGTGTAGGAGCGCAAGAGTGCGGCTGCATCGTTTTCAAGCTTCTGCTTCATGATGTCGTCGAGTTTGGCTCCCTCGACGACCGGATGCGAGGCGCCGGCGTTGGTGCCGGGGGCCATCGCGGCGATGTCCGCCGCCTCCAACAGGAAGAAGCCTGCGGAACCTGCGCGTGCGCCATCGGGGGCGACGTAGACGATGACCGGTACGGGCGAGGCGCCGATGCGGCCCACCATATCGCGCGTGGTGGAGAGCAGGCCGCCGGGGGTATCAAGCTCGATCAGAAGCGCATCGGCCTTGATGTCGGCGGCATGGTTCAGCGCGCGATTGAAGTAGTCCTCGCTAATGGGCTGGATGGTGTCCTGCAGGCGGAGGACGACCACTACGGGTTGCGCGGCCTGTGCGTGGACGCCGCACAGAGTGAGCAGCAACAGAAATGCGAGGGTTGCAGTGCGAACGGGCAGGGCGCGAAGAGGTTTCATGGATGTGGAGTGGTGGCTGCCGGAGAAGGCGGTGCGGGTGTGAGCGATTGCTGGAGGCCACGGGCATCGGAATTGCCTGGGTCTACCGTGAGGGCGTGGGTGATGTCCTCACGGGCGGCGGGCAACTGGTGCTCGGTGCGGTCCAGCCGGGCCAGCGTGAGCCATGCGGCGGCATTGGGATGCAGCGTGAGTGAGGCCTGGGCTTCGGCGCGGGCCTGCGCGTCGTCGCCATTCCGGCGGCGCACCTCCGCGAGGCCGGCGTGGGCGTCTGCGTCATCCTTATTGGCGGCAAGGGCGAGCTGGAATTCGCGCTCCGCCTCCAGCATGAGCCCGCGGCCCAGGTAAGTCTTGCCGTTCGCGGTGAGTGCGGCGGCTTGCTGCTGGGGCGACAGCGAGGCGAGATGCTGTGCTTCCATCTCCTCCATCTCGGAAGCGGCCTGGCGGAAGGAAGCATCGTTGTAACTGCGCTTGATGCGTTCGAGCGGCAAAGCTGGGCGGCCTTGCGCATCGGTGCCGCTGTCCGCGCTGTTCTGCGGGGTGCTGGATCTCGCTGTATTTTTCTGGGAGGTATTTCCTGGAGCTGTCTCTTTCTGGGCGCTGACCGGCACGATCGCCGGTGGATTGGGCTGCTGCA
>DASQRJ010000184.1:0-5905 GCA_035642955.1 Acidobacteriaceae bacterium | reverse complement strand
TCGAGCGGCGGCAAACGATAGCCGCGCTTGCCGGGTGAGGATTTCTCAAAGAGCAGCGGCTCGTTCTGGGTCAGGTGCGCGGCGACCTTCTGGCGATTGCCGGTGAAGCTGCTTCCCTGCTCCTGTGATTCAGTTTCTGCGGTTTCGGGTGTTGTGGCCATGGTGAATCCTTATGCGTGCACCAGCGTGGGCTGGCTGCTGTGGCTGCCGGTGAGCACTTTGGCAGCCTTGTCGATCTGTTCGCGGGTGGTCGTTTCGGTAGCGCACCACAGGCTGGCATTGCCCAGCTCGGGATAGAAGCGCTGGAGCGAGAGGCCGCCGATGATCTTGTCTGCGAGCAGGCGCGTGTTGATCGCGTCCGCAGGCTCGTCGGTGACGAGGACGAACTCATGGAAGCGCGGCGCGTTGGCGAAGAGCAGCTTCGCGCCATTCTGTGACAGCGCCTGTGACGCATACTGCGCCTTGGCCAGGTTGTGCAGCGCGAGCTCGCGGATGCCTTCCTTGCCGTAGACGGTCATGAAGATGGTGGCCATCAACGCGACGAGCGCCTGATTGGTGCAGATGTTGGAGGTGGCCTTCTCGCGGCGAATGTGCTGCTCGCGCGTAGAAAGCGTGAGGACGAAGCCGCGCGTGCCGTCCTTATCAACGGTCTGGCCGGCGAGACGGCCGGGCATCTGGCGGAGATACTTTTCTTTTGCTGCGATGACACCGCAGTAGGGGCCGCCATAGCTGAGCGCGACGCCGAAGGACTGCGCCTCCATGGAGACGATGTCGGCTTCGTTCGGCGGACGTACCGCGCCGAGCGAGATGGCTTCGGCGATGGAGACGATGAGCAGCGCGCCCTTCTTGTGCACAATCTCGGCGATGGCTGGGATGTCTTCGACCACGCCGAAAAAGTTGGGCGACTGGACGAGCACACAGGCATGCTCTTCGGTGAGTGTAGCGTCGAGCGCCTTGAGATCGACGCGGCCATCTTCCCCATAGGCAAGCACCTGCTTATCGATGTTCTGGTGCTGCGCGTAGGTGGCGAGGACTTCGCGATACTCGGGATGAACGGTCTTCGCGACCAGCGCAGCGGAGCGGCCGGTGACGCGCACGGCCATCATGACCGCCTCGGCCGCGCCGGTGGAACCGTCGTACATGGAGGCGTTGGCGATCTCCATGCCGGTGAGTTCGCAGATCATGGTCTGGAATTCGAAGATCGCCTGCAGGGTGCCTTGCGTGATCTCCGGCTGATAGGGCGTGTAGGAGGTGAGGAACTCGCCGCGCTGCACCAGCGCGTCGATGACGACGGGGCGATAGTGGCGATAGGCGCCAGCGCCGAGAAAGCTGGCGTAGCCGTTCGCATTCTGCGCGGCGGCCTGCTTGAAGTAGTCGACGATCTCGGATTCGCCCATCTGGCGCGGGATCTCGAGATCGCGCGCGAGGCGGTACTCGGCCGGGATGCTCGCGAAGAGGTCGTCGATGGAGGATGCGCCGATCTCGCGGAGCATGCTCTCGCGTTCGGCGTCGGATTTAGGCAGATAGCGCATTGGTTTTTTAACCCCTACTTCAATCCTTCAGATTCCTGTTGAGGCACCGTACGACTTAGGTATGGATCAGGGAACATCCTGAACGAAGAGACGCTTTCCCACGGACGAGTGGCCAGAGATACTTACCAGACTTGATGATCGAGCCGCAGAAGAGCTCTACGACGAATTCGCCGGCGATCTCCCCGATCAGCGCGAGAACCCACTCCACTAACATTAGTGCGTCTCTTCCTTGATATAGGTCTCGTAAGCATCTTTCGAGAGCAGGTCGCCGGCGTCGGCTGCGTTGGCCACTTCGATCTTCATGATCCAAGAATTGTGCGCGTCGGTGTTGATCTTCTCGGGCGACGAGGTCAGCTCTTCGTTGACCGCGGTGACCTTGCCGGAGACGGGCGAGTAGAGGTCCGAGACGGCCTTGACCGATTCGACGCTGCCAAAGACTTTGCCCTTTTCGACCGACGAACCAATTTTGGGCAGATCAACGAAGACGATGTCGCCGAGCGAGTTCTGCGCGTAGTCGGTGATGCCGACTGTTCCCTCCTTGCCGGAGAGCGCAATCCATTCGTGTTCCTTGGTGTACTTATAGGTGGCGGGGTAGTCGGGCATGCGGACGATTCCTCTCCTTTATTGTAAAGACAACGGCAGACCACTACAGACAAAACCAGACGACTGCAGAACTGGTCGCGATCCCGAGTTTCTCTGGTGTTGTCTGACGTCGTCTGTTGTTGCCTTCATTACTTCTTCTGCCGCTTGTAGAACGGTGTTGGCACGACCACGGCTTTGACGGGCTGGTTGCGGATTTCGACAGCAATTTCTGTTCCCGGCGCAGTGAATTCCAGCGGTAGATGCGCCAGCGCGATGTTCTTCTTCAAAAAGGGTGCGGGCGAGCCGGAGGCGACGGTGCCGATCTTCTCTCCGTTGGGCGAAAGGACGGCGTAACCATCGCGGGCAATGCCGCGCTCGATCATTTCCAGGCCGGCGAGCCTGCGCTTCGGCCCTCCGGCGGCGCGGACAGCTTCGAGCGCGTCGCGACCGATGAACTCACCCTTGTCGAGCTTGGCGTAGCGGTCCAGGCCAGCCTCAAAGACGTTGATCGCGTCCGAGATTTCGTGACCGTAGAGGGCCATGGCGGATTCGAGGCGCAGCGTGTTGCGCGCACCCAGACCGCAGGGCAGAATATCGAACTCCCTGCCCGCTTCGAGGACTTCGTTCCAGACGCGCTCACTGGTGGGGACGTCGGACGGGATGTAGATCTCGAAGCCGTCTTCCCCGGTGTAGCCGGTGCGCGCGATGAGCGTGTTGTAAAGGCCGCAGACCTTGCCCCAGGTGAACCAGTAGTTCTTGATAGCGTCCAGATTGCTGTCCGTGAGCTTGCGCATCACGTCGACCGCCTTCGGCCCCTGGATGGCGAGCTGGGTGTACATGTCGGAGTAATCGGAGATGTGGACGGAGGGCATCGAGCCGGCATTCTTGCGTACCCAGCTGACGTCCTTCTCCCGCGTGCCGGCGTTGATGACCAGCAGGTAGTCATTGTCGGAGAGCTTGTGGACGATCACATCGTCGACGAAGGTTCCGTTGGGATAGAGCAGCGCCGAATAATGGGCCTGCCCTTCCTTGAGCTTTGACGCGTCGTTCATGGAGATGTGCTGAACGGCGGCGAGCGACCCGGGCCCGCGAAGCTGGATGTCGCCCATGTGGCTGACATCGAAGAGGCCCACCCCGGTACGCACCGCCATGTGCTCGGCGATGAGGCCGGAGTACTCGACCGGCATATCCCAGCCACCGAAGTCCACCATCTTGGCGCCGAGGCGGCGGTGAGTGGCGTTGAGGGCGGTCTTGCGAAGTGCGGCGGGCGCGGCAGTGGACACGTTGCAGGGGTCCTTAAGACAGGGTTGGCGAACTGTCTAGGGTAGCACCGGGAGAGACTCTGGTGCGGTGCGCCTGCGATCTCAAGCGCTCAACTGGGACAGATAGGCGCGGAGCTTCGAGAGGCTCAGCGCAACATCGTCGGTCAAGGCGGCAGCTCCGGCTTTCTCCAGGATGGAGAGCAGGCTACTGAGAGAGAGTGCGATGATCTGCGGCTTTGGCCGCGGGGAAAGCAGTTGCGCAACGGCGGTCGTAATCTCCGCCTCGGCCTCGGCCATGTCGACGGGGTCCAGGCGAATCTTGAGCAATCGCAGCTTCAGCGAGTTGAGAAGGTCGGCCAGATCACTCTCCCCGGAAGGGGGGATTTGCGCGGATTCGCGGTGCGCCAGCTTGAGGGACCGGGTGCGGGTTCGGCCGGCCGGAGGTGTTGCGGGCTCGTCGGGGACTTCTCCGCTATTTGGGTGAAAGGCAAAGCCCTGCGCGCCACCCGCTTGCAACTGCTCGATCAATTTGCGGACATCGTCGCTGACATCATTGCTGGGATCGTGCCTCTCTACATTGCCGGGATCGTGCCGCTCCACAGGATGCGCTGGGGCGGATTGCGGGATGTCCACGCGGGGGGCGGCTGCTCCGGCGAATTCCCTGGGATCCAGACCGATTGCTTCGCAGATGTGCCGCAAGTCCATGGTCCCGAGGTCATCGCCGGGTTTGTTCACGGGTGGGGGAAAGAGCGGTGGCATGTCCTTGTCTCTATCTCGGTCTCTATCTCGGCTTTTGTCTCGGTCGATTCTGGCTTTGGAGGCACGCTCAGGGCGGCTGGGGGCAGTGTGCAGGGCGGGAAAGTGGGTTGTCGGCTTGTCTGGGTGGGCCAGAGCGGTCTCCACTTCGTCGATGCCGAGATGCGTGATGCAGATGATGTGCCCCATGCGAATCCTGATGAGATCTTCGTCCACCAGATAGAGCGCGATCATTTCGGTTTCGAGTTCCGGCAGGTGGATCTCTTCGGCCACCTCCTCGATATAGACCAGAGTCGCCTCGTTGCCTGCTGTCCGGTCGTAGAGGCACCGCATGAAGGCGAAGCGCTGCTTTCGTTTGGTTTCAAAGGTGAAAGCCACGCCGCTCTCCTCCATCCCTGGGGCCAGGCGTGGGATCCCGGCATGCGCCTGCCTCGGCCCCCAGAATAACCGCTAGCGCAAGATGTATCGCGCGGAGAGTGCGATAGACCAGCCGACGATGAAGATATGGATCAGCAGCTGGGTGATGGCGAACTTCAGGTTGAAGGGGCGTTTGGGACGGCGGGAGAGCGGAAGGACGATGAAAAACATCACGGCGAAGACAGCGACTCCGTAAAGTCCTCCGGCGATGAGGGGGCGGCTGAGGAGAAATGGCAGGTGAAGGCTCGCGAGCACGTAGACGGTCGAGATGATGCATGCAATGACGAAGTGGAGGGCGAGGCCGAGGATGGCGGAGGACCAGCCTTTTTCGAAGGAGCGCAGTCCCAGGATGCCGCTGGCCACGCCCTGAAAAACGCGCTGCGCCGGCATCCCGAGCGTTGCAGCCTGCGTCGCGGCGGCGACGGCGTCGAGGGCGCCGCAGACCAGGGTGGCGAGCAGGATTGCCTGGAGAGTGTCGGTCATCTTACGTGACCCCTCAGAGTTTCGAGTGTAACGCTCGGCAAAGGGTTCTGAATTGTTCGTTCAGGCTGGAGGATCGTCGAGGTCTGCTGCGGTTTCGATACGCTTCATCCCTCGCGCGGATTACTCGGCCGTGAAAAGGTAATGTGACCTGGACAATCGCTCCCCGGGAGGGCGCACAGCGGGCTCGGGTAGACTTCCCGCGAAAGGAGATTTGCGATGCAGGCACTCAAGACATTTCTCTGGTTTGACGGCAAGGCGGAGGAGGCGGTGGACTTCTGGGTCTCCGTCTTTCGAGATGCGAAGAAGGGCGTGACGCGCAGGTACGCGGATTCGTTTCCCGATCCGAAGTGGCACGGCAAGGTGATCACGGCGTCGTTCACGCTGCGCGGGCACGACTTTGTGGCGCTGAATGCCGGACCGGATTTTCAGTTCACCCCGGCGGTCTCCTTTATGGTGCTGTGCGCGACGCAACAGGAGATCGACGAGTACTGGGCGAAGCTGACGGACGGCGGCAAGACAATGGCGTGCGGATGGCTGACGGACAAGTACGGCGTGACGTGGCAGATTACGCCGGAGACGCTGGACGCGATGATCAACGATCCCGACAAGGCGAAGGCGGAGCGGGCGATGCACGCGATGATGGGGATGGTGAAGCTGGATATCGCGGAGTTAGAGCGGGCTTGGGCTGGGGACTAGAGCATTTTCGGTAATACTGTGAACCGCCGAGAGGCATTCGGTGTGGCTTTTCCTTAACGAAAAGCCACGTGAGCGGTCACTGGACGGTCTACACCTATACCGAAAATGCTCTAACCCCTGACAAAGCACAACAACTCTCTCCCGATGAGAGTACCAAATAGCGCTGCCGGGACCCTC
>DASQRJ010000183.1:0-5649 GCA_035642955.1 Acidobacteriaceae bacterium | reverse complement strand
AGCCGGCGCGGCCCAGCGTCTCCCGTATCTGTCGATCCCACTCTGCCGCGGGTACTCCCGCTGCACGGACGGCGTCTTCCATCACCGACCACACGGTGTCATCGGCGGCAAACTCCGAACTCTGCCCCACGTAACTTGTATGAGTACGTTTGCGAATCGACAGCTCCCCGGTATCCGGCTCCACATCGCCCGCCAGGATCTTCAACAAGGTCGATTTGCCCGCACCGTTTGGTCCGATCAGCCCAATGCGCGCGCCCGCATCGACGGTAAACGACAGGTCGCGAAAGAGCGGACGGGGACCGAAGGCCTTGGTGATGCTCTGCGCATTGAGAAGGGGCGGCATAGGAGTGTAGACAACGGCAGACAACTTCAGACGACAAACAGATAACTGCTAACGGCAGGACTGCTCTAAGAGATATTTAATGTTCTCTGCAGTTGTCTGCCGCTGTCTGTTCGTGTCTGCTTTCGCGCTAGCGCACGGCCGAGGTAGCGGCCAGATACTCCTCATACGGCCCCTTGAAGTCTTCAATCGCCGCTCCATCGAAGTGCCAGATTCGGGTGGCCACTTCGTCGATCAGATCGTGATCATGGGTGACCAGCAGCACCGTTCCCTCATAGCGTTGCAATGCGATGTTGAGGGCGTTGATCGATTCCAGATCGAGGTGGTTGGTCGGTTCGTCGAGCGCCAGGATATTCGGCTTCTGCATCATCAGCCGGCAGAAGAGGAGACGCGCCGCCTCACCGCCGGAAAGGGCATCGGTCGGCTTCAGACCCTCCTCGCCGCGGAAGAGCATCTGGCCCAGAATGCCGCGAATGTCTTCATTGCTGGCCTGGGGGTCGAAGCGGTGCAGCCACTCCGCAACCGTGGTCCCCTTGTCGATGAGGCCGGAGACGTCCTGCGGAAAATAGCCGACCTGTGCCTCATGCCCCCACTTCACCGTGCCACCGTCTGTCCGGAAGGTTTTCTCGACCAGGTCGGGCAGGCCGGAGAGCAGCGATTTCAGCAGCGTCGTCTTGCCCAGGCCGTTGCGCCCCATCAGGCAGACTTTTTCGCCGCGCATGAGCGAGCCGGTAAAGCCTTTCACCACCTGTTGCTCGCCGTAGCCCTTGGTCAAGCCCTCAAATTCAAGGATGTGCTTGCCCGAGGGGCGCAGCATGTCGAAGCGGATGAAGGGGCGTGCGATGTTCGAGCGCGCCAGCTCCGTGGTCTGCAGCCGCTCCACTTCCTTCTTGCGCGAGGTCACCTGGCTGGATCGTGTGCCGGCGGAGAAGCGGGCGATGAACTCGTTCAACTGCGCAATCTTCTTCTCGCGCTGCTCGTTCTGCGACTCCAGGCGGGAGCGGATCTGCGTCTTCGCCACCACCATGTCGTCATAGCCGCCGGTGTAGGTGATGATCGTCTCGTAGTCGATGTCCGCGATGTGGGTACACACACTGTTCAGAAAGTGGCGGTCGTGCGAGATGGTGATGAGCGTGCCTTCGAAGTGCTCAAGAAAATCCTGCAGCCAGTGAATAGAGTCAAGATCGAGGTAGTTGGTCGGCTCGTCCAGCAGCAGCGCCTGCGGCTTGCCGAAGAGCGCCTGCGCCAGCAGCACACGAACCTTCTGGCCGCCCTGCAACTCGCTCATCTTGCGCTCGTGGAACTCATCCGGAATATCCAGACCCTGCAGCAGAATCGCGGCATCGCTCTCGGCGGTGTAGCCGTCCTCTTCGCCCACGACGCCTTCGAGTTCGCCCAGCCGCATGCCGTCTGCATCGGACATGTCGTGCTTGGCGTAGATGTGCTCCCGCTCTTCCAGCGCCGCCCACAGACCCTTGTTGCCCATGATGACCGTGTCGATGACGCGGAAGGCGTCGAAGGCGTACTGGTCCTGCCGCAGAACGGAGACCTTCTTGGGGCGGACGACGTTGCCCTTCTGGGCATCCAGGTCGCCGGCCAGCACCTTCATAAAGGTGGACTTGCCGGAGCCGTTGGGGCCGGTCAAGCCGTAGCGGCGGCCGGCGATAAAGGTGGTCGTTACATCCTCAAAGAGGATCTTGGCGCCATAGCGCATGCTTACATTGCTGACTGAAATCATTGCCTGCTCTCAGTCTTTATTGTCGCAGAAATATGAGAACTCATCGCGCCCGGCAACACTTCTCGGGCGCAACAGCAGATCTAGAGCGGAGCAGGCAATGCAGCGCGCTTCGCTGCGAGGGCATAGCTCAAACGCGTGATTCCACTGAATAAAATGCTGATACCGATCAGCGTGCCAACGGCCCAGACCGAGCTGACCGGCCATGACAGGAAGATCATGATGCCAAGTACGATGGTGACGATCGCATCGAAGAGAAACCAGCCTGCCCCAGGGTGGCGGCGGAGGCGCGAGTAGAGGACCGCCTCGAAGATCCCCTCGAAAAACAGGTAGAAGGCCAGCACCAGCGTCAGGGTAAGCAGACCGCGACCCGGGTGATCCAGTATGTAGAAGGCGGCGAAGAGATACGCCAGTCCCACCAGCACCTTCCAGATCACCGCTCCTGCGGAGCGCGTGTGCCACCCGAAAAAGAGATGGACAACTCCGGCAAAGAGCAGCAGCCACGCCACAATGTAGCTCACCGCAATGCCGGCAATAAAGGGCAGGGAAATCGCGGCGAGGCCAGCCAGAATGAGAAGAATCGCAATAACGATGGCCATGCCGCTTGATTGACGGGCAGGTTGCGCAGGAACAGAGGTTGCCATAAGGCCTCCGAAAACATCAGGGCGCCAGAGTACGAGCGGGCCTGATGTGTTGCAAGCAACAATTTCGGGTTGCGTTTGCGAGCCGCCTTACAGCAAGTGAGACAGCACTTGATTCGTGATCAGGGCAGCCACATACGCGAGCCCGCTCATGTAGCAGAACTGGATGATGGGCCAGCGCAGGCTGTTGGTTTCGCGGCGGACTACAGCCAGGGTCGAAGTACACTGCATCGCGAAGGCGAAAAAGACCACCAGTGCGATGGCGCCACCAATCGTCATATCGTGCCGCAGCGCCACCTGCAGGCTTAGCGCGTGGGTGGTGGGGTCGACCCCATACAGCGTTCCCAACGTGCCCACAATCACCTCGCGGGCGATGATCGAACTCAGCAGGCCGATGCCGATCTTCCAGTTGAATCCGAGCGGTTTCAGCACCGGCTCCACGAAGCGCCCGACCTTGCCGATGATGCTGCCTGCCAGATCGGAGACGTGGCCGTCGTGCAGAGGCAGGATGCTGAGCACCCACAACACAAAGCTGACAGCCAGGATGATGGTGCCCGCCTTCTTGAGGAAGAGCGCGCTGCGGTCGTAAAGCCGCAGGTAGAGCGAGCGTACGGTAGGCCAGCGGTACTGCGGCAGCTCCAGCACGAAGGGAGCCGAGGAAGCCTTCAACACCGAGGATTTCAGCAGCTTCGCCGTGAGCAGCGCAGCCAGGAAGCCCAGGACGTACAGGCTGAGCATGACGCAGGCGCGCATTCCGATAAGGCTGCCCAGCACCGGGCGATTGGGTATGAAAGCCGCAATGATCAGCGTGTAGATGGGCAGCCGTGCCGAGCAGGTCATGAAGGGCGCGACCAGGATGGTGGCCAGCCGGTCGCGCTTGTTCTCGATGGTGCGTGTCGCCATGATGGCCGGCACAGCACACGCGTAGGCAGAGAGCAGCGGGATGAAGGCTTTGCCGTTCAGGCCGATCGAACGCATCACGCGGTCGGCAATGAGCGCGGCGCGAGCCAGGTAGCCCGAGTCTTCGAGAATTCCGATGAAAAGAAACAGCAGCAGGATCTGCGGCAGGAAGACGACAACGGCTTGTAGGCCATTCCACATACCGCCGTGAACCAGCGCCTGCAACCATGGGATCGGGATGAGGTTGGTCAGGCGCGTGCCGAGAAGGGTCAGGCCATCGCCCATCCCATCGCTGAGCGGCTGGCCGATGGTAAAGACCACCTGAAAGACCGTAACCACGACGCCAAGAAAGATGAGCGGCCCCCACACGCGATGCAGCAGCACGGAGTCCAGCCGGCGCGTCCACAGCGGCGACGCGGGCGCTTTGTATTTGGTTCGGCTGCTGACCTGGGAAGCCCAGCGGCGGCACTCGCCGGGATTCTGCAACACCGGCAGTTCGATGGGAAGGACGGGCAGCGTCTTCGCCATCTCCGGATGCGCGCCGCGCTGCTGTAAGAAGCGCTCTATGGCATCGATGCCGGTGCCACGTGCGGCGCTGATCAGCGCAACCGGACGGCCCAGCTCCTGCGCCAGAGCCAGCGGATCCACGACGCCGCCGCGCGACGCCATCAGGTCTGCCATATTCAGCAGCACCATGGTGGGCAAGCCCAGCGCCAGAATCGGTCCCGCCAGCATGAGTTGGCGGCTCAGATTCAGCGCATCCAGCACAATGAGAACCGCATCCGGGCGCGGCGTGCCGGGCATCTCGCCCTTGAGCACGTCGACGGCAACACGCGCATCCTCGGAGTAGCCGCTCAGGCTGTAGATACCCGGCAGATCGATGAGCGTCAGATCGTTGCGATGGATGCCGCCCATTCGGCCGGAGCGCTGTTCTACCGTGACGCCGGGATAATTGGCGACCTTCTGCCGCAGGCCGGTAAGCCGGTTGAAGAGTGTGGACTTCCCGCTGTTCGGGGGGCCGATGAGCGCGATGGTGCGGAAGCGGCCGCGGCGCTCGCCGGCTTTGAGGGGCGGCTCATCCAGAACGGCAATCGGCGGACTCGGCGCGTGACAGCTCATATGCGTTCTGACCGCCGTACCTGAATGTATTGGGCAGTCTCCCGGCGCAATGCGATCTCCGCGCCTTCGACGCGATAGACTGTGGGGTCGCCCGCCGGAGCACGGCGCAGCACTTCGACGGTCGCCTCGGGCAGAAAACCAAGATGCATCAGGTGGTCGCCGACATCGTCTGGCAGCTCAAGCGAGGCCACCACCACCGACTCACCCACCGCCATCTCACTCAGCGCCATCAGCTGCACCTCGAGGCTCCAAAGGCGACCGATGCGGTCGCATATATCGACTATAGCCGGATGTAAGGAAAACGCCAACTCTGCCGGAAAGATTTAGGTCGCGATGCGTACCAACTGCTCCACTGCCTCGCGAGGACCGAGGATGGAGACATCCGGGAGAACTCCATGCGCCATTGCCACCTCATCGCAGTGGTGAAGCCGCGGGCACACCTGGCAGTCCTTGTAGATTTTGTCGGGCAGTGCGGCGCGATCCTCCACGACAAAGAAGCCGGCGCTCTGAAAGAACTCAGGAATGCGGGTGAAGAGGCACACGCAGCCCACACCGTGCCGCTCCGCCTCTTCAAGCAGCGCCTGCAACAGATCCTGACCGCGGCCGCAGCCCTTCCACTCCGGGCGCACGACGATCGAGCGCACCTCGGCGAGATGCGGGCCATAGAGATGCAGCGCGCCGCAGCCCTGGAACTCACCGCTGTTCGATTCGGCGACGGTGAAGTCACGGATGTTCTCGCAGATCTCCGCGAAGGGACGAGGCAGCAGCGTGCCGTCGCCGGAGAGGCTGTTCACCAGCGCATGAACCTTCTCCGCATCCTGCAGACGAGCTTTACGAACAGGCATGGGCGGTCTCCCCGAGATCGACGGCGCCATACGTGCCGACGAGCTTCGCTACCCTGGCCTCTGCGTTCT
>DASQRJ010000182.1:0-6173 GCA_035642955.1 Acidobacteriaceae bacterium | reverse complement strand
GCTTTCCCGGGATCTCGACGTTCTGGTTGCCCAGCGCAATCTGGCCGACCTGGTCCGCGTGCCGTTTGGCGGATGAACGCGGCTTCCCCGAGTACGACGCAGAGATGACGATGCCTTCGTCTAAGTGCTGCAGCGTTGCCGCGGCCTTCTCTGAGAGGCTGACGCTCACCTGAAACGCGTATGGTTCGCTGGCCGTGCGAACCGGTCCCGCGGAGATACATGGAGCGCATGCAAAGCAAAGAAGGGCTGCGAAGGTCCAACGCGGCCCAGATATGCGCGACCGGAAGTTTGTCCGACTTTCCTGCATGGTCGTCACCACCAATGTTGGATCACGAGCAGCACGACTAGACCATAAAGTCCTGCGGCCAGATCGTCCAGCATAATGCCCCAGCCGCCGGGCAATGCCTCCAGTTTCCGGATGGGCCACGGCTTGGTGATGTCGAAGAGGCGAAAGAGCGCGAGGGCAAGGAGCGCGTGCGGCCAGTCCGGGCGGCAGATGGCGAGCGTCAGCCACTGGCCGGCGACCTCATCGATGACCACATGGCCGGGGTCTTCGCGGCCGGATTCCTCGGCAACGACAGTCGCTGCGGGAATGCCGATGGCGGTGACCATGATGACGGCGCATAGCGTGGCCAGAGCGTAGATAGTGAGTCCAAATCCGAAATCGGACCACGCATAGTTTGGGTGAACCCCGGACGCCCACCACCCGTGGCTCGTCCCTGGGTGAAAAAGAAGCGCGCCGCTCATCCACAGCAGCATCGCCGCGACCGAACCCCACGTCCCCGGACCGGGTTTCAGCAGGCCTGCCCCGAAGAAGGTGCCGACCGCCCACGCCCACAGCGTTCTCTTGCCGGTTGCCGGCGTGGCAGAGGGTCTATCGTTCATCGGGCTACAGCGCCATCATCGTTCGTCGGCATCGTTCTCTTGCTCTTGCTGGTGGCGGCGCAGGGCGGCCTCGTCGATATCCTCCAGCACCTCGGGGTCGAGGATGGGCGAAGAGATGCGATATGCGCCGCTCGCCCACTTTCCCAGGTCGATCACGCGGCAACGGTCGCTGCAGAAGGGCACATTGGGATCGTCGATGGGCACAATGGTCCTGCAGATGGGACAGCGAAGGATCTTCTGCTTCGCCTCAGACATAACGGCTCCTGAAAGTGATTTCTTGCAACCCTAGTCAATGACGCGCGCGACCACATCGTAGTCGTGCGCCTCGGTGATCTCTGAGCGATAGAAGGTGCCGGGGACCAGGGTCTCGTGCGGGCCAAAATCGTTGATGTACACCTTGCCGTCGATCTCCGGCGCGTGGAACTGCGAGCGGCCCTCCCACAAGAGCGACGTTTCATCGCTCTCGCCTTCGACCAGGATGTGCATCGTCTGGCCGATCCATTGCTCCTTGCGTTCGCGGCTGATCGCTTGCTGCAGCTTCATCAGCGAGCGGCGCCGCGCCTCAATGGTGCGCTTCGGAACTTTGAGCGAGCTCTCCAGAGCAATCGACTGCGAGCCCTCTTCGTCGGAGTAGGCAAAGGCGCCCATCCAGTCGAACTTCGCAGCACGCACGAAGTCCATCAGCTCGGCGTGATCTTCGGCCGTCTCGCCGGGGAAGCCGACGATAAAACTCGTCCGCAGCGCGATGCCGGGCACAGCGGCGCGTACTTTCTCAAGCGTCTTCAGGAAGATCTCGGCACTCGCGCCGCGGCGCATGCGCTTCAGCACCGGCGCGGCAGCATGCTGCAGCGGTACGTCGAGGTATTTCACGATGCGGTCGTGCTTCGCAATGGTGTCGAGCAGCCGCCCGGTGATCTTGTTCGGGTAGGCGTAGAGGAAGCGCAGCCAGGTAAGGCCGTCAATTTGTGCCAGCTGATCGAGCAACGACGCCAGGCCTTCTTTCATGCCGAAGTCTTCGCCGTAACAGGTGGTGTCCTGCCCGATCAACGTGATCTCGCGGACGCCGCGCGCCACCAGTTGCTCGGCCTCCGCAATCACCGACTCGAAACGGCGCGAGCGGAATTTGCCGCGCAGGTTGGGGATCACGCAGAACGAGCAGGGATGATCGCAGCCCTCGGCGATTTTGAGATAGGCGGAGGTCTTGCCCGTCGCCAGCAGGCGCGGCGTCGTCTCATCGTAGAGATACGTCGGCAGCGCCGCTGCCGCGCCATCCCACGCATCGCGGGCGAAGCGGCCCTGCTGCTCGCGCAGATCGCCCTCGGGCCGCGAGGCGGCAGCAGCAACCGAAGCGTTTAGGAATGTTGTGGAGGCGGCAGCATCCGCAGGTGGGTGCCGTGGCGTCGCAGCGGCGGTCAGGATGTTGAATAACTGCGGAGTGAACGGTGCAGGCTGCGATGGCACCAGACCGGCAGCGTTGAGGATCTCTTCCAACTCGCCCGTGCCGACCACAGCGTCTACCTCGGGGATGTTCTTGCGAATCTCATCACGATAGCGCTCGACCAGGCAGCCCGCGACAATCAGTTTGCGCGCGCGGCCCGTGGTTTTGTGCTGCGCCATCTCCAGGATGGTGTCGACCGACTCCTGCTTGGCCGAGTCGATGAAGGAGCAGGTGTTGACGACGAGGATCTCCGCCGATTCCGGGTCGGAGGTCAGCTCCGCGCCGGCCCGGTCCAGCAACCCCATCATCACCTCGCTGTCGACGAGGTTCTTCGGGCATCCCAGGCTAACAAAACCGACGAGCGGCCGCTCGGAAGCCGTCTTTGGCGCGACAGGAGGTGCTTCCAGAATGTCGGTGGGCGTCACTTTCCTATTTTAACGGACAACGTCGGGGTCATCGTTGCGGTGATATTCTTCTCTAGTGCCGGGTCCTACGCGACGGAATCCCGCCAACCCCGCCAGGTCCGGAAGGAAGCAACGGTAACGGGTCTCTCCGGGCGCAGTAGGCCACCCGGTGCACTGAAGCGTTCGCATCGCGTAGAGCTTCCGAAAAACCTTAGAACTCTGCCACTTTGCCGCGCCGCGTGGACATCGAGCGCGCAGTCGGCGAGAATCAAAGGGCCAGCCATGAGCCCAATCGAGTTGCCGACGAGCACCGAACCTGCAACAACCGCCGCCGCACAGGGAGCGCCCTCCGCGAACCACGCCGGGGGTGCGAAACAGCCGCGTGTGGGGGTCTTCGGCTGGGGCATCGTGGCCCCCAAATCGCCCAATATTGAGGCTTTTGCGCGCAATCTGGCCACATCGGAGAGCTGGCTGACGCCCTTTGAAGGATTCGGCCCGAGCAACTTCCTGGTGGGCCACCCGGAGTTCCGCTTCGAGGACTACAAGGGGTGGATCGACGCGCGCTTTGCACCGCGCCATTACCAGAACCTGAAAGAGAAGATGGATTATCCCTCGCTCTATGCGATCGGAGCTTTCATTCAGGCGCTGGAGCAGAATCCCGGCCTCGAGAAACTCATGCAGGAGCTGGGCAGCCAGGCCCATGTGTATCTGGGGACGGGACTGGGTGCGGTCGAGGCCATGTACCAGTCCAGTGTGACCCTGCATCTGGCGCAGCAGCGGTGGAACCGCTTCTGGGGCAGCAGGGAGAACAACAGCGCGCTCAGCGCCTACCTGGATGGCCAGCTCAAGGGCCTGGACGACGTGCCGGTGAATCCCGCCGATGCCGAAGGAGATCTGTTCGAGCTCTCGCTGGTATGGGAGGCGTACTGGATGGAACGCTCTCCCGAACTGCGCGAGTATCTGGATGCAGCCGCGGCCATCGACTCTCTGGTCATGGAAGGCGATGTGGAAAAGGGAAAACTCCATGTGCTGCGCGAGCGCGGCAAACGGCATGTCCGGCTACAGGAAAAGTGGGGCGCGCCGGAGCCGCCGTGGAAGGTTTCGGCCAACCTGATCTGGAATATCCACAACACACCAGCCTCCCAGGTTTCCATTCTGGGACGTATTACCGGACTCGCATTTGCGCCGGTTGCCGCCTGTTCGACATTTGGTGTGGCACTGCGGCTGGCGATGCATGCGATCGAACGCGGTGAAGCCAAGGTGGTGGTGGTCGGCGCGACGGATCCGCCGCCCCATCCGCTGATCGTGGGCTCGTTTTATGGCGCGCGCGTGCTCTCGGCGAGCCGGCAGGTATCTAACCCGCTCACCCAGTTGCAGGGGACCCATGTGGCGGGCGGTTCGGTAGTCTGGATCGTCGGCGATATGGAGTACCTGGAATCCAAGGGCATGACGGCGCTCGGCATGGAGCCGATCTCCGTGGGTGTGAGTTCGGACGCGCACCACATCATCACGCCGTCGATCCCGGGACCGCAGGCTGCTATCCGGCAGGCGCTGGAAGAGGCGCATGCGACGCCGCAGCAGATCTCCACCTGGGACCTGCATGCCACCGCCACACCGGGCGACTATGCGGAGATCAGCACGCTGCGCACCATGCTGCCGGACTCAGTCATGGTGACGGCGCGCAAAGGCACGTTTGGTCACGGCATGAGCGCCGGCGGCGGCTGGGAGCTGACCGCGCAATATCTCGGTTATGCCAGCGGCCATCTTTTCCCAACGCTTCTTACCGAGAAATCGCTGAATCCGGCGATCGCCGATATTCACGGGCAGTACGTCTTCGCGGATAGCTGTGTAGCGGCTGATGGCCTTGCAGGCAAGCTCTCGAGCGGAATCGGTGGCATCAACGCGTGCGTTATCTCGCGCCCGCTGCCAAACACGTCAAAGACAAAGAAGTAGGGGTCAGGTGGTAGCCGGCTGCGCTGCGGCGTGTGCATTGCTGCGTCTCCATTGCCACACGCCCCAGGCCAGCGCCGCAAGAAAGAGGCCGAGGATCGCCCAGCCGATGACGCTTTCATATCGTGCCATGTAGCGGTTCCACCAATGGACCATGTGCCGCCCGTACTTCACACCTAGCCACGCGACAATGCCGTAACGTATCGCGCGCGCCGTGCCGATTGCCGCAAGAAAGCGGCGACGGGTGACGCCCAGCGCCCCTGCGGCCACCAAAAACGGCATCAACGGAATCGGCGGAGGCAGTATGGCTGCGAGCGCGACAGCAATGGGGCCATGTGCCTTTACCCAGCGAGTGATCGGGTTGTAATAGCGCGCCGGAACGTAACGGCGGAGCGCCTTTTCGCCGCCTTTCTTGCCGGCGGACCAGGTAAGGAGCCCTCCCACCATTGCGCCGGCGACGGCCAACGGCAGTAACAGCCACAGGCTGCTCCTGTGCCGCACTACCAGCACCAGAAGCAGGAGGTCGGTGGTGCCCGGCAGGGGCAACGGGATAGGGCAGGCATCCAGCAGCGAGACGCCGAAGAGACCGATCCATCCCATGCCGACCAGCCAGCGCATCGTCGCATGGTTGCTCGACGGCTTTGCAGCAGCCAGAAGCACACTGTTTGTGGTCCAACGCGTGTGGGTCACGCCTCTTGGACGCTCAAAAGCGGCTTCAAGGCGCAACGGATGAAGACAGTTGCCACCCGATGGGTAGCCGGACAAACGCCGGAGACTACGAAAGCAGACGCAGATCCGTCACCGCGGGCAGTACATTGCAGGCTGCGGCAAGCTCATAGAAGCGCCGCAAGCCCTCAAGGCACTCGTCATCGAGGATGTAGTGGATGTTCCGGCTCAGGTAGGTATAGATTGTCTCCCGCGGCAGGGCGATATGCATGGCCCACTCCTCGGCCAGGGAGTCGATGTGGGCCAGCCCGGCATCCCGCGATCCAAGTAGATCTCGGACGAGTTGATCGCGCACCGGACTGAAGCGGACCGCTTCCTGGCGTACTCCCCATAGTGCGGAGATCCACGGCAGGCCGGTGAGCTTGTGCCACTCCGCGCCGAGGTCGAGGTAAATCAGCTCTTCCCCCGTGCGCTGTTGGCGAGCCATGCGGTCTTCCAGCGCGAGCAGCGCGGGATCGCCAATGAGCAATGCCGCGTCGCAGGCGGCAAGCATGGCATTGAGATCGGGTGGATGTGGGACGAAGCCAGCGGGAATCTTCCAGAAGCGCTGCGCCATGATCTCTACGTAGGCACGTGTGGCGCGCGACGAGGTGTCGGCGGCGATGCTGCGTACGCCTTCGATTCCTCTCTTGGCACGCATGATCAACAATAGCGAGCGGATCGCACCCTTCGAGGCTATGGCGCAGCCGGGAACGATGCGGAGATCACTGCTCTGTGCGAAGGCAGTGATGGGGACCAGTCCGAGGTCAGCCGTGCCGTTGGCGAGATGC
>DASQRJ010000181.1:0-4584 GCA_035642955.1 Acidobacteriaceae bacterium | reverse complement strand
ATTCTGCTGGCCGCATGCGCTAACCTCGGCAGCCTGTTTGCGGCGCGCGCCGCTGACCGTTCCCGAGAGGTTGCGCTGCGACTTGCACTGGGATCGAGCCGCACACGCATTCTGCGCGGGCTGTTTACAGAGGCCGTGCTGCTTTCGCTGATGGGAGGCGCAGTCGGGCTATCGGGCAGCATCGTGATACTGCGTTGGCTCAGCGTATTTCAGCCATTTCCCCGAGGTTTTCCCGGGCATGTTCCTGTGAACCCAGACGCAATGGTTTATGGAGTTGCATTGCTGCTGAGCTTAGTCAGCGGATGCCTGTTTGGCGCTGTCCCTGTGAGGCAGGTACTCCGCACCAATCCTTATGAGGTCATCAAGCAGGGATCAAGCGGCGGAACCGGACGGCGGATGACGGTCCGAGACGCGTTGCTTGTCGCGCAGATTGCGATCTGCGCGGTGCTGGTGACGTCTTCGATGGTTGCCGTGCGCGGGCTGGCGCGCTCGCTGCACAGCAATTTCGGTTTTGAGCCGCAGAACGCGATGTTTGTAGATACCGATCTGCAAATGGCAGGTTACAGCGGCGATCGAGTGGCCCCGATGCGAAGGCGCATGATCGATGCTGTGACGACGATTCCTGGCGTCGAGTCTGTGGGATTGGCCGATGCGGTGCCACTTCCGGATGACGCGGGCAACGTGAATATCTTCGCCGACAATACGTCAGATCTGAGGCCGGCGCATGCTGCCGCAAATGCCCTCATGTACCACATATCTCCCGAATATCTCCGGGCGGATGGCACTCCCTTGCTGTCTGGAAGGACTTTCACGTGGCACGACGATAAAAACTCGCCGCGTGTGGCGGTGGTGAACGGGCAGTTTGCGCGCAAAATCTTTGGCTCCATCACCAAGGCGGTAGGCGGTTATTACAAGATGCCGGATGGAACTCGGGTACAAGTCGTGGGCATTACGGGAGACGGGAAATATAACAGCCTTACCGAAGATCCGCAGCTGGCGATGTTTCTTCCCATCCCGCAATGGCCGTCTACTTCGACACAACTCGTGGTGCGCTCGCACCGCGATCCGCAGCAACTGGGGCCAGCCATAAGGAACGCGCTGCGGCAATTGGATGCAGGGCTGCCTGTTTACATTGCAACGCGCTACAAAGAACTGGATGCGGCGCTGTTTGGTGCGCGGGTGGCGACGGTGTCGCTGGGCGTGCTGGGGGTGCTGGGAGCGATGCTGGCAGTGACGGGCATCTTTGGGATGGCGGCGTACTCGGTGAGCCGGCGCCTGCGCGAAATTGGGATCCGGATTGCGCTGGGCGCGCAGCGCAGAGAGGTGCTGGGCGCGGCGGTGGGACGCGCGTTCCGGCTGCTGGTGTTCGGCTCGATAGCGGGACTGGTGCTGGGATTGGCGGCGACCAAGGTGCTGGCCGTCATCGTGTATCAGGCATCGCCACGCGATCCGCTGGTGCTCGCGGGCGTGGTGCTAGCCATGTCGTTGCTGGGGTTCGTTGCCACGTGGATCCCGGCGCAGAGGGCGCTTTCGGTTGATCCGCTGATGCTGCTGCGCGAGGAATAGCGCACTGCATTCTTTGTTGTCGCCGACAATGCGCTGGCGTGCCGCGCGATGCGGGGCTATCGGCAGCGTGGGCATTCCGATCTGGTAAAGCTGACGGGGCTCACGGTACGGAAGTCATGTGAGCTCTAGAGGGGCGGCCCTTGAAATGCGTGGGCCCGGAATTGGTGCAGCTATTTTGTGCAGCAACAGGCCAAGTGACGGATGCGCCGGTAGTTAGTCGAATCTGCAAGAGACGCCTGATCCCGTGGCTTGGATAACACGATGGTGGTGTAACGGTGGACACAAAGGCAGTAGAAAAATTACCGACGTAATTTGCCCAAAGTGGGAGATGACTCCATTCTGGCACCGAGGTGACGTATGAAGACTTTGACCGCTTTGGTAATGCTCGTCGGGCTCACGGCTTCCGCGCAAACTCCCGGCCTGCTGGGCGCGAGCGTCGACTTCGACACGCTCATGAGCATGCACTCGCTGGGCGAGAAGGCAGTGATGCGGACGTTCAATGGCGGGGCCTGCCAGGTGACCCCGGTTTCGGACCTGCCCGTGGCTGTGCGCAGCGTCTTCGGCCAGCCGGTTTCTTCGATCTTCGTGGGCCAGTCCGAGCTGGCTGCGCACTTCATCGCCAGCGATATCGACAAATCGTATTTTTCCAATGGCAAGGTTGTGGTTTCGGTGTGCTCGCACCTGAAGCCAGGCACGGAGCTGGACGCGATGCGCAAGACAGCGGAAAAGCATGGCGTTCCAAACGCGGTGCACCTGTCGTGGGTATGGGAGACGCTTTCCTTCGACGAGAGCACGCGTGAGGAGACGGTGCTGGCGCGCTACTACCTGGATGAGCACGGCCTGCTGCTGAAGGCGCTGGGCGAGCTCTTTCCTGGTCTGCCGGCGCTGATGACGATCTCGCCAAACAGTCCGAACTTCCAGCAGGACATTGCAAGCTTCCTCGAAACCCACCGCCCGCCAGTGCAGTCGGCGCAGGTGGATCACCCCACCGTGATTGCGACGCAGTAAGCGTAGGTAAGGTTCTCACCCCGAGCCCCTGGGCCGGTTGCAGCTTGCCGAGCGATCTCCGCCATCCGCCGGAGACAGATCGGCGAGTTCCCGGCGTCAGGGGCTCGATTTTTTGAGATAGAGGCCTGCCTGCGATCACGCCGCGGGGCGGGGACTTACTGGGGAGCGACGCAGGAGTTGCCGGGCATCTTTGTCCACTTCGATTTATGGGGAGACTGATTGGGGCCAGCAGGCCAGGCTGCCTTCATCTCCTTGCCGCGATCTGAAGACGTGGCGTGGAAGCGATGCGGGCGGCCGCTGTCGGCGCCGAGTTCGATGGAGAGGCTGGCGCTGCCGGCAGGTTCTACCTTCACCAGATCGCCATAGTGCTCCCAGGAGTAGGGCGGCTTCACAGCTTGTGGAGAGAATTTCGCCGATCCCCAGGCGCGGAGGGTGTCTGCCCACCCGATGAACGCAGTGGGAGATTGTTGTGCGATGTGGAGACAGGTAGTCTCGGGGCCTGCTGCACTTTTCCAGGTACCGATAAACCAGGGTTGGTGCGATGCGATTTCGAGCGTGGGCCGCACGAGCGTGACGACTGCGTCGAAGTCTTCGCGATGGAAGCGGCCTGACCACTTGTTGCCTGCGACGCGGTGAAGGTCGAGATCGTATCCGGGAGCGTGAAGCGTTAACCGGCCTTGTTCGTAACGCACGCTGCCGCCGCGCGGAGAGTCGCTGAAGAAGGTCTCTTCGCCGGGTTGAAGCTCCGCTCCGGCGCGCCGGTAGAGCCCGACCTGCAGGCCTAGCCATGACTGCCTGACGCCGACCAGCGTGGTGGCGTCGACGGGTGCAGTGGTGTCCAGGATGAGATGAATGCCAACGGCGCCCCCATGGCCATCGGGAGCCTCCCATATTCCGGAGAGATCTTCCGGGTGGGTGACGGGTGTGCCGAGATAGAGGCTCTTATCCTGCTGCTGCGGAGGCGAGACCGGGATCGATTGCGAGTGAGCTTCGCCGGCCAGCAGCATGCCAGCGGATGCGACGAGTGCAACAACTCGAGATATCGCCGCACGCTTCACGCGAGGTTAGACACTCCCTGATTGCCTGGCTTGAATCATAGGGATCATACTGCGCGTGAGTGCCTTTTCACTGTTGCCGTGTTTTCGCCAGCTCCGCTAGTCGTAATGCGTGAGCCTATATCCACAGTGAAAAGGCTACGGGAGGCGCGCTATGACGGCCGGAGTGGCTGGAGTCGCCGTGGAACCTGGTCATGGGGAACGATGGCCTGTAGCGCTCGCCTCACTTGCTGTGGGCGCTGCATTCTTTGCGCTGTGGTTCTGGCTGCTTCCCCCGTGGCTGGGATTTCATGTTGACACGGCAGGCGCGGCGCGATGGCGCTGGACTGGGGCAGTGCCTTCTGTATTTGGGTTTGCGGTGGCGCTGCGGTGCATTTGGGATTTCGGATGGACGGGGCGGGGAACGCCGGCGCCGGTGGTTCCGCCGAAGAAGCTGGTTGTGGTGGGGTTCTATCGATACGTACGGAATCCCATGTATGTTGGGTTCTTCATCGGCTGGACAGGGCTGTGGCTGGTCTTCGGAAGAGCGAACGCGCTGGCGGTCGGAGTGATATGCGCTGCAGTGCTGGGCGTGGCGCTGTTTGTGCAGTTGTACGAGGAGCCCGCGCTACGCAGCAAGTTTGACGCGGACTACGAAGAGTACTGCACAAATGTTCGCCGATGGGTGCCGCGGCTGCACCCGTGGAGTGCACGCTCCCACTGAGGCGCGTGATAGTGCGATCTTTCTTCAATTGTGCGACAGCGCGCCGCTGGGCTGGCAAATGGATGCGAGATAGCGGCTGAATGCAGCGTCTTCACGAGCGTGCGTGAGCGCCTGCAGCTGGGTGTCAAATCGTTCGAGGCCATGCAGCGCCAGTACTTCGGCGGCGCTCCACTGGGCGCCAACGCGCGCGCCCTGTTCGTAGATGACGGGTTCCTCGATTGTCGGACGCTTCAGGGGCGCGGACGCAGGGCG
>DASQRJ010000180.1:0-2621 GCA_035642955.1 Acidobacteriaceae bacterium | reverse complement strand
CGCGGCCACCATGGTGGCCGCCGGCGTTTTCCTCATCGCGCGCGTTTATCCATTGATGAGCGCGCACGCCGGAGCCGGCCTCCCCTTGACCCCGACAACTGCACTCATTGTTGTCACCTGGATCGGCGCGATCACCGCTGTCTTTGCCGCCCTCATCGCCACCGCGCAATGGGACATCAAGCGCATCCTCGCCTACTCGACGGTCTCTCAGCTCGGCTATATGATGATGGGCCTCGGCATCGGCGGCGTGGCCGTCGGCATGTTCCACCTCATCACCCATGCCTTCTTCAAGTCGCTGCTATTTTTGGGCGCGGGCTCGGTGATCCATGGCTGCAACGGCGAACAGGATATTCGCAAGATGGGCGGCCTGCGCAAGTCCATGCCGATAACCTTTCTGACCTACGCGGTCGGCATGCTGGCCCTCTGCGGATTTCCGATGTTCTCCGGCTTCTGGAGCAAGGACGAAATACTGCACGCCGCCAATACGTGGGGCATCTCCAAAACGCCGTTCTATCTGGGCGCATTTGGCGCGCTGCTAACCGCCTTCTACATGACCCGGCAGGTCTACTACGTGTTTGCCGGTAAATCGCGTCTGGAATCGTCGACCGCTGCAAGCGCGCACGCTTCGGATCACGCCGCGCATCCGCATGAAAGTCCCGCGGTCATGACCATTCCGCTGACCATTCTGGCCGCCTTTGCCTTGTTTCTTGGGCTCGTCGATACTCCTGCCTGGCCATGGTTTGAGTCGTTCCTGAGCAATAAGCACGCAGTCGTGCGCTTCGCGGCGTTCTCCGGTCCCGGTCTGCTGGCCGTCATGCTTTCTTCCTCCCTGGTCGTCTTTGTGGGCCTGGGCCTGGGTTGGTGGTTCTACGGTCGCAAGCGGATTGTCAACGCCAATGCTCCCGATGCGTTCGGCCGTCTGCAGCCCCATCTGTTTACTGTGCTGGCCCATGCGTTCTACGTTGATGCCCTTTATGCCGCGACCCTGCTTCGCCTGAATGCCGCATGGTCGCGCATCTGCGACTGGCTCGATCGCTGGGTGTGGAACGGCGCTGTGCAGACTGTGTCGCACCTCGTCCTTGCGTTTGCGAAACTCGATAGCCTCGCCGACACGTACCTAGTCAACGCCGGCTTTGACGAAGGGTGCGAAACTGTCTCCCGAAGCGGGCAAATTCTGTCGCTGCTGCAGAGTGGTCGCGTGCAAAGTTATCTGCGCATGATCGGCATAGCGCTCATTGCGCTGGCAGGCTTCCTGCTCTGGGGAGTGACGCGATGAACGCCTTCCCCTGGCTCACCCTCCTCACCCTGCTGCCGGTCGGCGGCGCGCTGGTCGTGCTCGCCTCCGGCCGCACCCACAAGATCGCTCAGTCGCTCGCCTTGATCTTTAGCTTCGTCGCCCTGGCAATCACGCTGTTGTTATGGGCCCACTTCAATTCCGCTTCCGGCGCGATGCAGTTTCAGCAGCAAGCTCCCTGGATTGCCACGCTCGGGGTCGAGTATCACGTCGGCATCGACGGCCTTGGGCTGCTCATGTTGTTGTTGACGTCCATCGTGGTTCCCATCGGCGTACTGGCCTCCTCACAGATTCAGGAGCGCGCGGGTCTGTATTTCGCGCTGATGTTGCTGCTGCAGGCCTGCCTGTTCGGCACCTTTACGGCGCTCAATTTCTTCCACTGGTTTATCTTTTGGGAGCTCAGCCTGATTCCCGCCTTCTTCCTCATCAAGCTGTGGGGAGGATCGCGCAGCACCGCCGCGGCCACGCAATTTTTGGTCTACACCATGGTTGGTAGCATCGCGCTGCTGCTTTCTTTTCTCGCCATCTTTTTGGCAACAGGGAAATTCGATTTTATCCAGCTCGCCAGTCTCGCGCAGAGCGGTCAGCTGATGCCGGACGTCATCGCGAAGCTTGGCTGGCATCGCTTCACTCCGCACCACGTGGAGCTTCTCATCTTTGCCGGCGCGTTTCTTGGCTTCGCCGTCAAAGTACCCTTGATTCCCTTTCACACCTGGCTTCCTTCCGCCTATACGGAAGCGCCAACCGGCACCACGATTTTGTTGACCGGCGCCATGTCGAAAATGGGCCTCTATGGTTTCCTCCGCATTCTTCTGCCCATCTTCGGCGCGGAAATGCGAATGGTGCTGACGCCCCTGTTATGGCTGGCGGTCGCGACGATTGTCCTTTCTGCCTACGCGGCGCTGGCGCAGAAAGACCTGAAGCGAATCTTTGCATACTCCTCTATCAACCATCTCGGCTACTGCCTGCTGGCCATCTTCGCCGTGGTCAGATTCACTGGTGGAGACGCGGCACTAACTACGGAAAAATATGCGGCCATGAATGGCGTGATGCTGCAGACTTTCAATCACGCGCTGACCGCAGCCACCCTCTTCTGGTTCGTGGCCATGCTGGAAAAACGCGCGGGCGGCCTGCGCGGCTTGAACGAGTTTGGCGGCTTGCGCAAAGTTGTTCCGGTCTTTGCCGGATTGATGGGAATCGCACTCTTCTCCTCCCTCGGCCTGCCCGGTCTGAATGGCTTTGTCGGCGAGTTTCTCATCTTTAAAGGATCGTTCCCGCTGGTGTCCTGGGCTACGTCCATCTCGCTGCTCGGCCTGCTGGCGACGGC
>DASQRJ010000179.1:0-3020 GCA_035642955.1 Acidobacteriaceae bacterium | reverse complement strand
GCCCGTTCAGCTTCTTCTTCAGGTGGCGAAACAGATCGATCTCGTCTTCGGTGCGCGGCGCAAAATCGCAGTGCCCACCCTCGGACGCCATCGGAATATGCCGTTTGCCGTTCCACACCAGGAACGCCTCGCCCAATCCCGTGCCTGCCGAGATCAACGCGCGATTCCCTGCCACACTCGGATCGCCTGCGCTCAGCGTGAAAATCTGATCCGACTTCAGCTCAGGAATTCCATAGCCGTTCGCTTCCAGGTCGTTAATGAGAAACAGGTGGTCGATTCCGAGATCAAGCGACAGCTTTCGACTATCCAATGTCCAGGGCAGGTTCGTGAGCCGCAGCACTCCATGCCGCACCGGCCCCGGCACGCCAAAGCATGCAGCAGAAATCTTTCCCTCCTGCCTTTGCTCGCCCAGGAACTCCTTCACAATCGCTTCCAGGCCCGGATAATCCTTCGCCGGATAGCGCTTCTCCGCCGCATGGTGCAGGTTACCGCTCTGAAAATCGAATAGCGCGAGTGCGACCTTCGTTCCGCCGACATCGCCAGCCAGAATCAATGGGAAACCTCCAGCACGCCCACGCCGTCCGCGTTCGGCTTGGGCAGCAACGCCGCCGCATCGCGGTCCAGCAGCAGGGTCAGCCTGCCCGACGCCGGGCTGATCAGCTGCGAGGGAAACGTTTCGGGATCGTATCCGCCCAGAAAGACCCGGCGCAAGGTCTCCGCCTTCGCCGCTCCCTTCAGCAGAAACGAGACATCCTGCCCCTGGTTGATCACCGGCCACGTCAGCGTCAGCCGCCAGGTGTCTTTCTGCGGCACCTGGTTGGCTACGGCAATGCGGCCCAGCACATGCAGTGCCTCGGTGTGCGGAAACAGCGATGCTGTGTGCCCGTCATCGCCCATACCCAGCGACACAACCTGGAACTGCGGCATCTGCGCGCCCTCCAGGCGAAACGCCGCGCGGATCGCCGACTCGTACTTCGCCGCCGCCTCCTCCGGATTCAGCTCGCCCTGAATGCGGTAAATCTGCGACGGCTCGATCGGCACCTTGTCCAGCAGAGCCGCCTTCGCCATCCCGTAGTTGCTGTCCTTGTCGTTGGGCGGCACGCTGCGCTCATCCACGAAGAAGAAGCCCAGCCGCTCCCACGGCACCAGCGCGCGATACGGCTTCGAATCATCCGCCAGCAGATCGAAGATCGCCTTCGGTGTCGTGCCGCCGGAAAATGCCACGTTCACGTTGCTGGCGATATCGATGCTCTTCGCGAAATCGGCGATCTTGTTGGCGTAGTAGCTGGCTGCGCCTTCGGTAAAGGCGTCGCCGTTGTCGAACACTTGATAGGTAACTGTGATTGGTTTCGGCACTCTCGCTACTCCTCGCGCCACTCGCGGCCATCGCGCCGCAGTAGTTCATCTGCCGCCTTCGGTCCCCAGGTGCCCGCCGCATAATTGGGAAAGCCGGTCGGCTTCCAGTCCGCCCACTGCTGCAGCAGCGGCGTCAGCAGCGACCAGGTCGCCTCCACTCCCTCGCGATGCGCGAACAAAGTTCCGTCGCCAATCATCGCATCCAGCAGCAACCGCTCGTAGCCGTTCGCCGAATTCGTGCCGAACGCCTCTGCGTAGTTGAAGTTCATGATCACCGGGCAGACCTCCATATTCGGGCTCGGCACCTTCGCGCCAAAGCGCAGCGAAATGCCCTCATCCGGCTGAATGCGCATGCTGATGATGTTGGGTTGTATGTCGCTGCAGCTCCCCGACAGGTCCTTGAAAAGCAACTGTGGGGGTTGCTTGAACTGGATCGCAATCTCCGTCGACCGCTTGGCCAGCCGCTTGCCCGCCCGGATATAGAACGGCACACCCGCCCAGCGCCAGTTCTCGATCGTCAGCCGCAGCGCCGCGTAGGTCTCCGTGCTCGACTTCGGATCCACGCGATCTTCCTGGCGGTAGCCCTTCACCTCCTGGCCCTTCACCTTGCCCGGCCCATACTGCCCGCGCACCGTGTCGTCCACGTTGATGGGCTGGATCGCCTTCCACACCTTGATCTTCTCCCGCCGCAGCGCATCCGCGCCAAAGGAGATCGGCGGCTCCATCGCCACAAACGACAGCAGCTCCATCACGTGGTTCTGGATGACGTCGCGCAGCGCTCCCGCGCTCTCGTAAAACGGTCCGCGCCCCTCGATGCCGATCTCTTCCGCTGCCGTGATCTGTACGTGATCGATATAGTTACGATTCCACACCGGCTCGAAGATTCCGTTGGCAAAGCGGAAGACCAGGATGTTCTGCACCGTCTCCTTGCCCAGATAGTGGTCGATGCGGAAGACCTGCTCCTCGCGGAAGACCGCATTCACGTCGTCGTTCAGCTTGCGGGCCGATTCCAGGTCATGTCCAAAGGGCTTCTCGATGATGCAGTGCACAGTGCCCTGCTCCGGCTGGGCCATCTGGTGATCGCCAAGCTGCTTCATGATGTCGGCGAAATACTCTGGCGCCACCGCCAGGTAGAACAGCCTGTTCCCTTTGGTGCCATGTTCCTGGTCAATCTGCTGCAGGGTCTGCTTCAGCGCTGCATAGCCTTCGCTCTTGTCGAAGTCCATCTGGTGATAACTCACCTTGCGCATGAACTCGTCCAGCTTCGCGGCGCCTTCCTTCACCCCGCCGAACTCGGTGATGCCCTCGCGCATGTCCTTGGCAAAGCTGTTGCCCAGCGGTCGCCGCGCCACGCCCACCACGGCAAACTCCTTGGGCAAGAGCCCGCCCTGCTCCAGATGGAACAACGCGGGCAGCAGCTTGCGCTTCGTCAGGTCGCCCGAAGCGCCAAAGATCACCACCACTGTCGGCTCCGGCGTGCGCTCCTTGGGCCGGCGCGCGTTCAAACTCGTCAGATCCACCTGTGCCTGTGTCACTGCTGCTGCCATAGCGTCCTCCTTGTTACCCCAACCACGTTGTCATCCCGGCCGTCGCGAAGCGCGGTGAAGGAATCTGCTTCCCTCTTCGCTGCCGGGATATTGCTCTTAACCTTTCTTCACCGCATG
>DASQRJ010000178.1:0-3069 GCA_035642955.1 Acidobacteriaceae bacterium | reverse complement strand
AGTTTACCCAGCGCGCCTTTCTGCACGGGCGCATCGACTTGACGCAGGCCGAGGCGGTGCGCGACCTGATTGCGGCGGAGACGCTGTACCAGGCGCGGGTGGCCGCGGAGCAACTGGGCGGTGCGTTGAGCAGGAGACTGGCTCCGGTGAAGGAGCAACTGGTCGCCCTGGTGACTCTGCTCGAAGCGGGCATCGACTTTGCGGACGACGACATCGACGTAACGCCGGATGTGGAGATTGCGCGGCGGCTGGATACCCTCGATGCTTCGTTGGCGCCGATTGCGGCCACCTTTCGCGAGGGGCGGCTGGTTCACAACGGCCTGACGATGGCCATTGTAGGGCGGCCGAACGCGGGCAAGTCCTCGCTGTTCAACCGGTTGGTAGAGCGCGAACGCGCGATTGTGACCTCGACACCGGGTACCACGCGCGACCTGGTAACGGAGCGCATCTCGCTGGGCGGCATTCCGGTGGAGATGGTGGATACCGCAGGGCTGCGCGAGACCGAAGATGAGGCGGAGTCGCATGGCATTGCGCGGACCGAAGGCGCCATGGCGGAGGCGGACCTGGTGCTCTTGCTGCTGGACGCGACCGCGGCTGTCGATGCCAATGGAGTGCTCCGGCTGCCCGAGGAAGATACGCGGCTGCTTGCGTCGCTGGACGGGCGACCGCCATTGCTGGTGCTCAACAAGATCGACCTTGCGCGCCCCACGCGCGTCGATGCGGTGCGGACCGGGAACATGGATGGGGGCACCAGCGAGCTGGCTCAGGTCTCGGCATTGACCGGCGAAGGCGTGCCAGCGTTGCGTGAGCGGCTGCTGGAGCGGGTGCGCGGAGCGGGAAACAACCCTGGAAATGATGCCGAAGGGGGAATGTTGACCAGCCTGCGGCACTATGAGGCGCTCCAGGGATGCACGCAGGCACTGTTGCGCGCGCGAGGCGCCCTGACCCAGCGGGTGCCTCACGAGATGCTGCTGCTGGATCTATATGCGGCTCTGCAACAGCTCGATCAGCTCACCGGAGCTACGACTGCGGATGACATTTTGAATCGCATCTTCTCCAGCTTCTGCATCGGGAAATAACCGGTGTCATCAGTCGAGTGGCACAGGTTAGCGGAAGATTTCCCACTCAGTGAACTGTCGTGGGCTTGGTTCCCTGTGCGCGTTGCCGCGCGCGAAGTTGTGCGCAGATTTCGCGCTCTTTCGCTCCCTCCGCGGAATTTCCTGATTTGTCCAGAGCCGTTCCGAGAATAAAGTGCGCCGCCACATCATCGGGCGCCAGTGCAATGGCCTTCTTCAGTGGTTCGACTGCCAAAGCGGGCTGCTGATGTCTGATATAGGACTCGCCTAGCTCCAGGAGCGCGTCTTGATACGACGGATTTACCGCAAGCGCAGCTTTCAGATAGACGATCGCCTCGGAAGTCTTACCACGCCGGAGCAGAATCCGGCCGACCGTGCAATTTGCGATCGGATCCTGGGGGTAGCGGCTTAACTCTTCGCGAAACTCGCGCTCGGCCGCGTCAAGGTTATCGTTTCGCCAATAGATAATCCCAAGCCCCGTGTGAATGCCGGGGTAGGTCGGATCGGAGGCGCGAGCAGCCTCGAACTCGCGAATCGCATCTTCTTCGTGGTACATCTTGTCGTCGGCCATTGCCATCATCGTGTGCGCAGCAGCGGAGTCGGGATTGAGCACCATGATCTGACGGAAGACATCCGTCACACCCGCATAATTCTTGACCCGCAAATACGCCTTGCCGAGCATGTCCAGTGTCTCGATATCGCTTGGCTGCAGACGATTGGCAGCCTGGAGATAGCGCGCTGCTTTCTCGTATTGATCAAGCGCGAAGGCATCCAGTCCGGCAAGTTCAATCGTTTGAAATGAGGCGCTTGTTCTCGCCGAAGTTTCGAGCAACGGGAGCGCCAACCTATATTGATGGGCGCGGAAATATGCGACGCCCAGGTTGCGTTGTGTCACGACGTCGCCGGGTTTGATTTTAAGTGCGCGTTCGTAGAGGGCGATCGCCTCGGCTTCCCTTTGCTGGCGAGCAATAGAAATCGCGAGGTTGTTCAGAATTTCGACCGAGCGTGGATCCAGCTCAAGAGCTTTTTGGAACGCCCGCTCTGCCTCGGCATTGTCTCCCTGCTGCAACGCCTGCGATCCATGTGCCACATATTGCGTGAATTGCTCCTGCGTAGAGGTGTTGGTCGCAGAGGCATTCTGGCTCCACAACAATTGGCACATGGGCGCGCACAGAACCACGAGACTGACCACGGAAAGAAGAGACTTCCGTCGGGTTCTATTCCGCACCTGCCCGCGAGAGGCGTCATTCATAAGGGACGAACTTACCAAATACCATGCATAGAACCTCGTCATAAATCGCCGCCGAATGTTCAATTCGCTTCCGAACGAAAGTTTTCGTTGACAGATATGACATAGTTGACTATTTTTTCCCCATCAGGCACAAGCGTTCTGCACGTGTCTTTCTCTCAAGGCTTGACTAGGCTGAGGCAATAGACAAGAAATTGAAGCGCGCTCGGACAAAAGCGACGCCACCTACTCAGGCAATTTTCTAACCATTTCGTCTTCAGGAGGCTATTCAGAATGCAAAAGCTAAAGTTGCTCGTTGCGACTCTTACGTTTCTCTTTCTGTGCTGTTCGATGATATCGATGGGCCAAGAGTTAGCGGCCACCCTTCTGGGGACGGTGACCGATCCTTCGGGAGCCGCGATCCCGAACGCGACGGTCACAATCGTGCAAAACGGAGTGAATGGGCCCTCCCGAACCACCCAGACAGATGCACGCGGCAATTACACGGCAACAAACCTGGCTGCTGGCGACTACACGGTTACGGTATCAGCTGCGGGCTTTGAGATGTACACGGCTCAGAACGTTGTTTTGAACGTTGCGCAAACCCGTTCCGTGAATGCCCCGCTGAAGGTGGGAGGCGCCAGCCAGACGGTGACTGTGCAGCAGAGCGCAGTGAGCATCGACACCGAAACAAGCGCACTGGCGGGCACGATCTCGGGAACGCAGGTCCGCGAACTGCAGCTGAACAACCGAAATTTCGAGCAG
>DASQRJ010000177.1:0-6047 GCA_035642955.1 Acidobacteriaceae bacterium | reverse complement strand
GCGGCCGCCAAAGCCGCCGCCGCCGAATCCACCGCCGCCGAATCCGCCAAATGCGCTCCCGCCTCGTCCCTGCCCGGGAATCTGCGCCAGCGTCTGCTGTTGCTGCAAATTCTCCAGGTTGTCGCGCAGCTGAGCCTCATTGATTCCGGCGAACGGATTGGTCGTGCCGTTCTGTCCCGTCACCGTCACGGACTCCGTGCTCACATCGCTGTTGCCTGCCGCGGAGGGCAGCGCCGCGCCGCCGGTATCGCCGCCGGCGCCGATCGCTCCCAGAGCGCCCGCAATCAGCCCCAGATTCTGCGCACCCTGGCCCCCGAGGTAGCGATGAGCTCCCGCGCCTCCATTGCCCTCACCCGTTCCACGGCGCGCCTCTGCCTGCTCGATCTGCTGCTGGCGCGACGCCAGCAACAGCGAAAAGTCCGTCTGCGGCGCCGCAACGCCGCCATGCAGCAGCACCTCTTTGGTTAAACCGGCGAAGGCCGCGAAATCGGCCCGCACCACATACCGCCCGTCTTCGCCGATATGCAGAGCGAATGCGCCATGGCTGTCCGTAGCGGTTACGTATTGCTTGCCCGTCAGCGTGTTCTTCGCCGTCACCGCCACGCCCGGAAGCGGCGTCTGGCCGGACTTGATCACGCCCTCAATCGTTCCTCCCGCAGCGGCAGGCGCGGGATTTGCGCTTGCTGCCGGCGTCTGCGGAAGCTGCGGCGCTTCAGGAGCCGGTGATTGCGGCCGAGCAGGCGTCGCCTGCGGCCATCCGCACAGCGGAAACGCCGCCAGTAGAGCCGCCACCAGACAGCGGCGTTTCATCGAGCCTCGGACCCGGCATCCAGCCATGGTTCATGTCCCTTCAGATCGAAAACCGTGAGCGTCGTCGCGGTAAAGATGCCCTTCATCACCTGGCCTTCGGCACGCAGGCCCTCGCCCGGATGCAGGTCCGCCAGCGTCACCGCATCGTGTTTCTCTCGGAATGAAGTATTTTCATCCACCGCTATCTCTTGCTCCACGCCATCCAGCCGATGCACCTGAATCTTGGTTCCGGCAATGGCCGTGATCCTTCCTGCCGTCCAGGTCTTGCCCAGGCCCTCGCGCGCCTTGCGCACCTCTTCAGACGGAATATCGATCAGGATCGCTGCGCCCACCGTCTTTTTCTTCGCGTCCACGTTGCCGGCGGCAAAGATCATGTCGCCGGTCTGTATCTCGCTCGCGCGGATCGAGTCGTGCCCCTTCATCAACCGTGTATTCACGCCGTAGAGCACCTTCCATGGCTGGCCGCTGTCGGTCTTGACTGCAAGGCTGCCATCGTTCTTTCCCGTGGATGCTGCCGAAACCACCGTCGCCCGCAGGGTGTTCTCGCGGGAGAACCCTGCCCAGCCCTGATCGTCGTCATCCTGCGCTCTGGCCCGGGGAGCCACGCACAACAGAAACATCCCCACCAGAGCACAGGAGCCGGCCAGGGCCATGCGCCCTCTCCCGTGGCCCGCTTGTACGCTATCGGACATAAGCAATTCGAAGAGGTGCCTCCATAGACGAGAATAAAGGACCAAAGGACGCGATGCGCCGATCTCCCATCCGGCGATGTCACCGGCTGGAACTGACGACCCGTTGCGCTTAAGCATCTTTCCCAGTCCGCATGTGGCGTAATGGGACGTGGACAGCCCCGGCGCGTGGCTTTCCTCAAAGCAGCGCCACCACAAGCATCTCCGGGGCGTCCGGCGGCTCAGGCAAACATGCTCTACACTCCCGCCATGGCCAGTTCTGGCGCAGCCCATCACCATGAAACCCACTTCCAATCCGGCGACACCGTCCGCGACATCGTCATCGGCATGTCGGATGGCCTCACCGTGCCCTTTGCGCTCGCCGCCGGCCTCTCCGGCGCTATCGACTCCCTGCACATCATCGTGCTCGCCGGACTGGCGGAGATCGCCGCCGGAGCCATTGCCATGGGACTCGGCGGTTATCTGGCCGCGCGCGGCGATGCCGAGCACTACCGGAACGAGCGGCTCCGCGAAGAACGCGAAGTGGTGGAACGCCGCCAGGATGAAGAAGAGGAGATCTACCAGCTCTTTCACGCCTATGGTGTCGAGCGGCACGAGGCCGCGCCCGTGCTGGCCGCGCTCCAGCGCAATCCATCGGCCTGGGTCGACTTCATGATGCGCTTTGAACTCGGATTGGAAGAACCGCACGCCAGCCGCGCCCTCCAGAGTGCGTTGACCATCGCCGCGGCATACATTCTGGGCGGCCTCGTTCCCCTGCTTCCCTATATGCTGGGCACCTCCCATACAGCGCTTCCCGCATCCGTCGGCATCACCCTGCTCGCCCTGCTCCTCTTCGGCGCCGTCAAAGGCCGCATCACCGGCGCAGGCGCCGTGCGCAGCGGATTGCAGACTGTCGTTATCGGCGGCCTGGCCGCGGCGGCGGCCTTTGCTCTGGCACACCTGCTGAGCGCCCCTTGAACCATCCTCCACCACGCCGTCGGCTCTGCCGAAATGGCCAGTTTGGAATGGTCATTTCTACGTACGGTAACGAACGGTCACGGCTTTTCTGGTTACCAATTCTTTTTAGAGTCCGTCGAGCACCCCTTGCGCATCCATAGAAAGGCTGCGTACTGTTCCCGGTTGTGACTTTGCAGCGTCAGAGAATGCGACGCTGCCGTTAGCAATTTTGTGACAGCGAAATGCTAGGCTGTGCGAGCAACAGCGAGGCCGTTCTCGCGCTCCAATAGCGCAGGACACCCGAACCCGTAAGGACACACAGGATCAATGTCAGCAGCAGTGACACTTAGCGCGCCCGGACTTCTGACGGCTTTCATCGCGACGCGCAGCCAAAGCCTCGCGCTGTGCAGTCCGCTCACCCCAGAAGACATGATGGTGCAGAGCTGTCCCGAGGCCAGCCCCGCCAAATGGCATCTGGCCCACACCACCTGGTTCTTCGAAACATTCATCCTGCGCGAATATCTTGCCGGCTACCGGCCCTTCCATCCTGACTTTCTCTGGCTCTTCAACAGTTATTACAACAACGTCTCCGATCAGCCGGAGAAGAAGTTGCGCGCCTCGTTCTCGCGTCCCGGCATCGAGGCCATCCTCGCCTACCGCCAGCATGTGGAAGATGCCATCGCAAAGCTCGATAAGGAAGGCTTACCCCCCGAAGCGGCACAGCGTATCGAATTGGGCGTCCACCACGAGCAGCAACACCAGGAACTGCTCTGCTACGACATCAAGCACGCACTGTGGACCAACCCGCTGCATCCGGAGTATGTCTCCGGCGGCACATTCGCATCCGATGCGCCGCCACAACGCTGGCTCGGCTTTGCAGGCGGACTCGTCGAGATCGGTCACGCGGGCGAAGATTTCGCCTACGACAACGAGTCGCCGCGGCACACGGTCTTTTTGCAGCCTTTTGCGCTTGCCTCTCGCGCCGTCACCTCCTCCGAATATCTCGCATTCATCGAAGATGGCGGCTACACACGTCCGGAGCTCTGGCTCTCCGAAGGTTGGGATACCGTCAACTCGCAGTCGTGGCACGCACCGCTCTATTGGCGTCAGATCGATGGCGCGTGGATGGTCTACACCCTGCGTGGTCTCCGCCCCCTAACCGAGATGGCCGCGACACCCGTCTGTCATGTGAGCTACTTCGAGGCGGATGCCTTCGCCCGTTGGGCCGGCAAGCGGCTGCCCACGGAAGCCGAGTGGGAGACCGCGGCCCACCGGCAAATGCCGGCGCCTCCTGCCCATGCCAACCTGCTCGAGAGCGGCCTCTTGCATCCGGCGGCCGCGGCCGGCGCTGAGCTCGATCAACTCTTCGGCGATGTGTGGGAGTGGACCCGCAGCGCTTACCTTGGCTATCCCGGCTATCGCGCGCCCGCGGGTGCGCTCGGCGAATACAACGGTAAATTCATGTCCAATCAGATGGTGCTGCGTGGCGGCTCCGCGGTCACCCCTCGTTCTCACATCCGGTCCACCTATCGCAACTTTTTCTCCCCTGCCGCGCGCTGGCAATTTGCCGGCATCCGTCTGGCCCAGGATCCATTGCAGGGGTCATCCCAGGCACGACCCACCCAAACACAAAGCATCCCCACACGGGAGAAAGTCTCTTCCAAATGAATGCAGTCACGCTGCCCCTATTGCCCGAGGTTGCATACGCGCCGGTCGGCGCCGAGGTCTATCGCGGTCTCACCTCGAGGCCACGCACGCTCTCTCCCTGGCTCTTTTATGACCAGGAGGGGTCAAAGCTCTTCGAACAGATCACCGAGCTCGACGAATATTACGTCACTCGCACGGAGCGCAATATCTTCCGCGCACACGCAGATGCCATCATCGCCGCGGCCTCCGCACCCACCGCCCATGGTCTCGAGCGCGACCTTACCGTGCTTGAAATGGGCGCGGGCACCGCGACCAAGACCGGATTACTGCTCCGGGCGGCGGTCCGCCGTCAGAAAACCGTGACCTACTGCGCCCTCGACGTCTCTGAATCGGCGCTCCGTGAAGCCCGCCACAATCTGACCTCTGCCATCCCCGGCGTAGTCTTCGAGTCGCGCGTCGCGGACTACACCAAGGGGCTCGGCGACATCCCTGCCGACGGCACGCGACGCCTGGTCCTCTACATCGGATCGAACCTCGGCAACTTCGAACCTGCCGAAGGCCGCGAGCTGCTGCGCGACATCCGCAAGCAGATCACACCCGGCGACATGCTGCTGCTCGGTGTGGATATGGTCAAGGACATCCCCACCCTGATTGCCGCATACGACGATCCCCGCGGCGTCACCGCGGCCTTCAATCGCAACGTGCTGGCGCGCATCAATCGCGAATTGGGCGCAGACTTCGATCTGACCAGGTTCCGCCACCAGGTCCGGTGGAATGGAGAGCATTCCCGCATCGAGATGCACCTCGAAAGCCTCATGGCCCACGAGGTTTCCATCCCCGCATTGGATCTCTCGCTCGCCTTCCGGCGCGGTGAGACCATCCATACTGAGAACAGCTACAAGTTCACCATCGAGCGCGCGCAGCATCTGCTGGCCCAGACCGGATTCACCGTAGTGGAGCACTGGACCGATCCGCAGCGCTGGTTTGGAGTCTTCCTGGCCCGCGTCCGCTAGATACAGTGTCATCCTGAGCGAAGCCTATGGCGGGCCACCGCCATAGGCGCAGTCGAAGCACCTGTAGTCTGCCAGCGGAAACCACCACATCCGGCGTGAGCGACCAAAGGGAGCGAGCTTCGCGGAACGCGCCGCAGGCGCATTTGCCCGTGCGGCAAGCACCGCCGCAGGCGCCCTTGCCCGTGCGGCAAGCACCGTACACTCAATGGCGGGAAGATCCGCAATGCGCATCCGCCTCGCGACCCAAGCCGACGTCCCCGCCATCCTCTCGCTGATCCATGCACTCGCCGTGTACGAGCGCGAGCCCGATGCCGTCCAGCTCGGCGAATCTGAACTGCGCCGCGATGGCTTTGGGCCGCAACCGCTCTTCGAGTGCCTCATCGCCGACGACGAGGGGGAAGCCGCCGGCTTTGCGCTGTACTTCCCCATCTACTCCACCTGGCGAGGTCCCAGCCTGCATCTGGAGGATCTCTTTGTGCAGCCGTCGCATCGCGGGCGTGGCATCGGCAAGGCGCTGCTGGCGCAGGTTGCCGCCATCGCAATGGAGCGCGGCTGCGCCCGCCTGCAATGGGACGTCCTCGACTGGAATACGCCCGCCATCGACTTCTATCGCGGCCGCGGAGCCATCATGCTGGAAGCCTGGCGCATCATGCGAGTCACCGGCCCGGCCCTCGCCCGGCTCGCAAACGCGCACGCAGACGGCGCGTAAGCGATTACACTGTCAATCGTCCGTCATCCGCACTCAGGAGACTGCATCGTGTCCTTGCGCGCCGCCATCGCTTCCGCCTTTATCCTTTCCGCCGCACTCTTCACCAGCCCGATGGCGCATCCGCAGAGCATCGAATACCGTCCCGATGCAAAGGTCTGGATCATTCAGGCCGGCGAGTTCACCTACGCGATGGGAGTCAACGAGCGCAACTGGCTGCAGTCGCTCTACTGGGGTCCGCGCATC
>DASQRJ010000176.1:0-8694 GCA_035642955.1 Acidobacteriaceae bacterium | reverse complement strand
AGGGCACTGTACAGGGTGTCGATTTCGGCGCGGGCGTCAAGAACGGAGTCCCGGGCGGCACCAGCCGCGGAGCCGTAGCTTCTGCCGGATTCGCGAACGGCGTCGTCGGTGGAACGGGAAAGCCTGGCGGTCATGGCGAGGTGGGCAGCGCGAACTTTGGCCCCGCAGTTGGCGGTCCCGGTCACGTGCAGCTCGCGGCCGTGAATTCCGAACCGGCTTTCACTCCGCCGGTTGTGATCTCTGAACCGAAGGCGCGTTACACCCCCGAGGCGCAGGAGGCACGAGTCCAGGGTGAAGTCACTCTGCAAGTGCGCTTCCTCGCAAGCGGTCAGGTAGAAGTCATCCGCGTCGTCAATGGCCTGGGCCATGGGCTCGATGAAGAAGCACGGCATGTCGCTGAAAATATCCGGTTCAAGCCTGCTCTACGCAATGGACAGCCGGTAGATCACACGACACTTATTCACGTGACATTCCAGTTGGCATAATGGGTGTCCCCACAACGCGGTTATGTTGGAAGCTTGGTTTAGGAGCCGGGAAATGAATCTGCGGAATTTTTGGATGACAACACTGCTCTTGACGCTTGGCGTCACGAGTGCTCAGGCAAAGCACAAGGAGAAGTACGCCGCGGCTCCCGCCCTGACTCCAGAGCAGAATGCCTTGATCAAGAAAGCCATCGCTGCTGAAAAGCTCACCATCAAGGGCATTCAGCAGAAGTCGCCTCTTGTTCAGACCTATATACAGAACATGAAGGGCGATACGAAGCTCTACGCGGTGCCGGTCTCCGACCAGTACATACTGCAGCGCGTCGACTTCGGCAAGAGCTTCTATGGCAAGTCGTACTCCACCGGCGAAGCCAGCGAGGCCAACCACGGCATGTTCAAGGGTTCGCTCGCGGCGATGGGGCTGCTTTCGAAGAGCCTTCTGCCAGGCAACGTCCGCTATGTGCCGGACGGCTTCCTGGAGATGATGTTCATCGATCCCAGCGGTTTCGACGAGCAGCATTATGACTTCGTTTTCGTCCGCAATGCGTTCCTTGGCACTGTTCGCTGCGAAGTCTTCGACGTGCACCCCAAGGCGGGTCTCGGCAATGGCCGCTTCACGGGCCGCGTCTGGGTGGACGATGACTCCGGCAACGTTGTGCGCTTCAACGGCACCTACACAGGTGGCGACTTGGCGGACAAGGCCGATGACAACGACTATTTCCACTTCGATAGCTGGCGCCAGAACCTGCAATCAGGCGTATGGCTGCCGGTAGGCGTGTATGTCGAGGAAACTTCCCGGAAGGACAAGGAGCATCCGGTCTCTTTCAAGGCACACACTCAGATCTGGGGTTACTCGCTCAAAGTTCCGACCCATCAGTCCGACAATGAGTCGGTCAAGATCGACGACGTCACCGATCAGAGCGCCAACGCAGAGGACGTGAGTCCATTGCAGGCCCAGCGTGAGTGGATCTCGCAGGCGGAGGAGAACGTCCTCGACCGCCTGACGCAAGCTGGCCTGCTCGCTGCCCCCAGTGACTTCGACAAGGTCCTAGAGCAGGTGACGAATAACATCATCATCGGCAACAACATCGAGCTCGCCGCTCCGGTGCACTGCCGCGTGATGTTGACCACTCCGCTGGAGTCCATCGCGGTAGGCAACACCATCATTCTGAGCAAGGGCCTGGTGGACACGCTGCCTTCAGAGCAGTCGCTGGCGGCCGTGCTCTCCTTCCAGCTTGCGCACATCGTGCTGGGCCACCACATCGACACCAAGTACGCATTCAACGACCGTCTCCTGTTCCCCGACGAGTCGACCTTCGAACGCATCCAGATGCACCACACCGATACGGACGATATCGAGGCGGCGAAGAAGGCAGTCGTTCTGCTGGACCACTCTATCTATAAGGACAAGATGCCCGATGCGGGCCTCTACTTCGCGCAACTGCAGCAACGGGAGAAGGAGCTGAGCGCTCTGAATACTCCACGGCTGGGTGACTCCCTGCTGGATTCAACCGGTCAGCCCTGGATGATCGCCATCCAGAAGCGGGCGCCGAAGCTGGACCAGGACAAGCTGGACCAGATCGCGGCTCTCCCCTTGGGCAGCCGTCTGCGGACGGATGCCTGGGATGACAAGGTATATACCCTGAAGACCACGACCGCTGTCTTATTGAATGCCCGGGATAAAATGCCTTTTGAAGTGACGCCCGTGTATTACAAACTCTCCCGGTACGACCAGGCGCAAACCGCTGCCAGTGCCGATCCCTCCACGCAGCAGCAGCCCGCTCAGCCGGATCAGGCAAGCGCGCAGCCAGCCGCACAACCGCAGCAGTAGGTGGATGTCCCCCTGCGTGAGGGCCAGGCAAGGAGTCTTGTCCTCGCGCACCGTTTTCCGAAGCTGTGACAGGCGGGTCTGTGGACCCGCCTTGTTGTACATCTGGAATCTTGCTGTTTCGAGAGATACTCTGTGACGAAAAGACTTGTTTTATTCGCCGCTCTCCTCCTTCTCCCGACGATAGGACGAGCCCAGGTTGTAGCAGCTGGCAAAGGCGGCAATCAATCGCTCTACGTTGGTGGCACCTTTTCGGATTTCGATCCGGATTACGGCTACCAGCGGTTGTACGGTATCGGTGGTTTCGCCGACTACAATCTCACTCCGCGTCTGGGAGCGGAAGCAGAGGTACGCTTCCATCGCTTCCACCAGTTGTCCGACATCCATGAGGACAACTACCTCATCGGGCCCAAATATAACTATCGCCGCAGACGTTTCGTCTTCTTCGCCAAAGGATTAGTGGGTGTGGGCTTATTCAATTTTCCGGGCAACGCCGCCCACGGCAGCTATTTCGATGTGGCTCTTGGCGGAGGCCTCGATTACCGCTTGACACGACGGATTTACGTTCGCGGCGAATATGAGTATCAGATCTGGCCGGGATTTGTTGGCCCCCCGGATCCTACCCCGATCCCTCTGGTAAATCGACCGAACGGACTCACGCCGAACGGCTTCAGTGTCGGCGCCGCATACCGCTTCTTCTAAAATCACCCTCGGTCGTTCAAAGAATGCCCCACTCGCTGGGGCATTTTCTGTGCGCCTCTGCCGCACAACCGTGCCATGGGTTGGAGGCGTGAGAAGGCCCGGCACGTGAAGCCGGGCCTTCTCACTTGCTTCGTCTTCGAGGGTCTAGAAGTGGTAGGCGATGCCGATCGCCGGGGCGTTGATGTTGTAATACCGCTTGGTGGAAGCAGCCGGGATGCCGAAGTCGGGCGCCTTCACGATGATGCCACGGTATTCGGCACGGATGTCGAAGCTCGGGCTCAGCTCATAGGCAATACCGCCACCGTAGAATGCGCCAATGGCCGTAGTCCGTTTGGGATTGAATACCTGCGTTCCGCGGTCGTCCAGCGCGGAGAAGATGAATGCGCCAGGACCCGCCTCCAGGAAGGGATTCCAGTTGCGAAAGGTAAAGTTGAAGACGTAGGCAGCCGAAATCTCCTGCAACCTCGTGTGAATGTTGTAGTTCAGATTGTTGTAGATGAAGTTGGTGTAGTACTGCGACCACTGGTAATTCACCTCCAGCCCGCTACGCGGTGTCACGAGGTATCTATAACTCGCCAGCACGCCTGGGCCGTAGCAAGTACCTCCGCCTGTCGATGCGGCATTGACAGAGGTGGTAGCAATGGTGGGCGCAAGGCATCCGGACTGGAAAACGGCCTGGCCTTCTACATAGGGTGGGAATACGACGGTGCCGCTAACACTCGCGTCCTGACGGCTCTCCTGCGCAAAGCTTGCCGTTGCCAGCATCGGCAACAACAGAAACAGCAACGAAATCTTCTTCATTCGGTCCTGAACCTCAAGCGTGAAGCGCGGCGCGCATTTGCACCGGCTTCCCGGACGGGCGGAAGTCACTACAGGATGATCCTGGCGTTCTGCCCAATTGTACCTGCCGCTCGCCCGCACTGGCATGCCCGGCGCATCTTTCCTTCCTCTTAGCCCGTCGGATCAGCCTCCGCCACATACAAGTAAGGCTTGCCGCGCTGAACGGAAAAAGCGCGCACCGCCTGCAGGAAGGCCACCGCGGAGTGTGAGAGCGTACCCGCGCGGCGGTGCACCAAACGAAGCTGGCGCTCCAGTTTCACTTCAGCGATGGGCACCTTCACCAATTCGCCCTGCTCAATCTCGCGGGCGGCCGCGAGCTCCGGCATCAGCGCGACACCGTTCCCCATCGCAACGAATCGCTTCACCGCTTCCAGGCTGGGCAGTTCCACTCCGATATTGAGCGGCGTCTTGTGTTGAACAAAGGTCTCAATGATCTGCCGGCGCAGCGGCGATGCCACATTGTGCGCAACAAAATTCTGTGCGCCAAGCTCGCGCAAATGCACGCGGCGACGGCCGGCCAGCGGATGGCCGGCATGAACCAGGAATGCAACGGCGTCGGAATAAACCAGTACGGAGCGGAACTGATCCGGATCGGGCCGAAAGGAAAGCACGCCCAGCTCGGCACGACGCGCTTGCAGATCATCGGGAATGCGACTCGCCAGCGAACGTAGCACGGCGAGCGAGATATGCGGCGAGATGCGCCGGAAACGATCGAGAAGCGGCAGCAGGTAGAGCGTCGTATACTCATTCGCTACCAGATTCAGTTGGCCGCGCTCGAGCGTCTTGAGTTCGCGCACCGCGCTGGCCGCCTCTGCTCGCAGCCCCAGCAATCGTTCCGCATACGCACGCAACACCTCGCCTGCCGCGGTCAATGAACCGTCGCGCAATGCGCGCTCAAAGAGCGGCTCGCCCAGTTCATCCTCGAGCTTGCGGATGACCTGACTCACCGCGGGCTGTGTGCGCAAGAGGCGCTGGGCAGCTCGGGAGAAGCTGCGCTCCTCCGCGACCGCCAGGAAAGTCTCCAGTTGCTGTAAGTCCATAAGCGAGTATCGAAGCCGAGGGGCACTGGGCTTGTCTATATAAGCAATACTAATCGCAATATGCGTAATAATAAATTTGCATTATGGTAATGCTTCACGGATGATGCAGTTGAGGAAGGCCCATGACGCATAGCAAGACACCGGGAACTACGCAGGACCGGATCGTGTTCTTTGACACCACGCTGCGCGACGGCGAACAGTCCCCCGGTTGCAGCATGTGCACGCCGGAAAAGATCGAGATGGCGCACGCGCTCGACGATCTGGGGGTGGATATTCTGGAAGCGGGCTTCGCCATCTCTTCCGAAGGCGACTTTCAGGCTATCCGTGCCGTGAGTCAAGCAGTCCGTCGCCCCGTCATTGCTTCCCTCGCCCGCGCCCGTACGCACGATGTAGAGCGCGCCGCCCATTCACTGGATCTGGCAGAGCGTCCCCGCATCCACACCTTTCTCGCCAGTTCCGATCTGCACCTCGAAGTAAAGCTGAAGATCTCTCGCCAACAGGCCATCGACCATGCCACCGCGGCGGTCCGCCTGGCGCGCAGTTATGTGGACGACGTGGAGTTCTCGGCCGAAGATGCAACCCGCAGCGACATCGACTTCCTCGCGCAACTGGTCGCAGCCACCATTGAAGCCGGCGCCACCACGATCAATCTGCCCGATACGGTTGGCTACTCCACGCCGGAAGACTATGCGCAGATGTTCCGCGAGATCCGCAGCCGCGTTCCTGCCGTCGCCAGCATCACGCTTTCCGCACACTGCCATGACGATCTCGGCATGGCGGTCGCAAACAGCCTGGCCGCGATCGGAGGCGGTGTCCGGCAGATCGAGTGCACGATCAACGGCATCGGCGAACGCGCCGGCAATGCCGCACTGGAAGAGATCGCGGCGGCGCTGATGGTGCGGCGCGACAAATATCCCCATCCGCACTCGCTCAAGAACGACCTTCTCTTTCCCACCAGCCAGATGCTGGGCGAACGCATCAGCTTCCGCCCTGCGCCCAACAAGGCGGTGGTCGGCTCGAATGCCTTCGCACACGAGGCGGGCATCCATCAGCACGGCATGCTGGCCAATCCGCTGACCTACGAGATCATGACCCCCGCCTCGGTAGGCGTGCCGTCCAACACCATGGTGCTCGGCAAACACTCCGGCCGGAGCGCTCTGGGGCATCGCTTGCGGGAACTCGGCCATCCGCTCGATGCGGCGCAGCTTGAGGAGTTCTACCACCGTTTTGTAGAGCTTGCGGACCGCAAGAAAGCCGTTTACGACCAGGACCTGGTCGCACTGGCTACGCAGGTCAGCATACCGGCCGCCACGTTGGCACAGGCTTAGGAGATCTACTCATGAAGCTGAAGGTTCTGGTTGTTGCGGGCGACGGTATCGGCCCCGAAGTGACACGCGAAGCCGTGAAAGTACTGCGCAGCGTTGCTGAAGTCGATGGTCACGATTTCCAGTTTGCCGAAGGGCTGATCGGGGGCGCGGCCATCCGCGCCGAAGGCAATCCTCTGCCGCAGAAGACGCTCGACGCAGCACTCGCCAGCGATGCAGTTCTATTGGGTGCGGTCGGTGGCAATGAGTTCAATTCCCTGCCGCCCGATCGGCGGCCTGAGGCTGGGCTGCTGCAACTGCGCAAGGCGCTTGGCGGCTTCGCCAACCTGCGCCCTGCATTTGCCTTTCCCGCACTGGCTGCCAACTCGCCGCTGCGCCCGGAGGTGATCGACGGCGCGGACATCCTCTTCGTCCGCGAGTTACTGGGCGGCCTCTATTTTGGACAGCCACGTGCCTGGCAGCGCGAATCGAACTCCGCCTGGAACACGATGCGCTACACGCGGGATGAGGTAGTGCGCGTGGCACGCGTGGCCTTCGATCTGGCTGCGAAGCGGCGAAAAAAAGTGACGTCTGTCGATAAAGCCAACGTGCTGGAAGTGTCGCAGATGTGGCGCGCCACAGTCACCGAGATTGCTGCTCAGTACCCCGATATCACGCTCGAACATCAATATGTCGACGCCTGCGCGATGCACCTGATGAATACGCCACGTAACTTCGACGTTGTGCTTACGGAGAATCTCTTTGGCGACATCCTCTCCGACGAGTCCGGGGTCATTACCGGGTCGCTCGGCATGCTGCCTTCGGCAACCATTGGCGGCACCGTCAATTTGTATGAGCCAGTGCACGGCTCCGCGCCGGACATTGCCGGCAAGGGTATTGCCAATCCGCTTGGCGCCATCCTGACCGCGGCTATGCTGTTGCGCCACTCCGCTCACCTCGAAGGGGAAGCGCAAGCGGTGGAGTCGGCCGTGCGCACGGTACTCGAGCGCGGGTATCGGAGCGCCGACCTGCTGCGCGCGGGCGATGCGCGGCAGGCCGCTACTTCCACCGAAGAGATGGGAAAAGTAGTCAACGGCATTCTCAACGACACGCTTGACCGTCACCAGTCGCTCCACGCTGTCTAATTCGACAGGCAGCGCGTGGTTACAAAAGGAAGCCAATCGATGTCCCAGCCGCAAACATTGTTCGAAAAGGTCTGGCAGCAGCATGTCGTTGCGGAGCCCGCGGGTGAACCGACGCTGATTTATATCGACCTGCATCTCGTCCATGAAGTCACCTCGCCGCAGGCCTTCGATGGACTGCGCCTGGCGGGCCGCAAGCTGCGCCGGCCGGATCGGCATATTGCCACCGTGGACCATAACGTGCCCACCACCAGCGCGCAGGACCGCCTGGTGATTGCAGATCAGATCTCCGCGCGGCAGGTGAATGCGCTGCGCAGCAATTGCGCGGAGTTCGGTATCGAGTTCTTCGACGTACAGGACGCAAGCCAGGGGATCGTGCACATGATCGGCCCGGAGTTGGGCGCCACCAAGCCGGGCACCACCATCGTCTGCGGCGACTCGCACACTTCCACCCATGGCGCGTTCGGCGCGCTTGCCTTTGGCATCGGCACCTCTGAGGTCGAGCACGTGATGGCCACCCAGACATTGCCGCAGTCCAAACCGAAGACCTTCCGCATCAATGTCGAGGGTAAGCTGCCCAACGGCGTCACAGCGAAAGACATCATTCTCGACATCATCGGTCGCATCGGTACGGATGGCGCCACCGGCTACGTTGTCGAATATGCGGGCTCCGCGATTCGCGCTCTCTCCATGGAGGAGCGGATGACCATCTGCAACATGAGCATTGAGGCGGGTGCGCGTGCCGGCATGATCGCTGCCGACGAGACCACATTCGCTTACTTGAAGGGCCGGCGGTTCTCGCCCCAGGGTGCAGCATGGGACGAAGCGCTGGCACACTGGCGCACGCTGCGCAGCGACGATGGTGCGATCTTTGATCGCGAGATGACCATTGACGCCGCAGGGCTTGCCCCCAACGTGACCTGGGGTACGTCGCCAGGCATGGTCACACGTGTGGATGCCATGGTTCCCTCCATCGAGGATGCGCGCAGCGAAGCCGACCGCAAGAGCTTCGCGCGCGCGCTCGAATATATGGACCTGAAACCCGGCATCCGTATCGAAGACATCGCGGTTGACCGCGTCTTCATCGGCTCATGCACGAATGCGCGCATCAGCGATCTGCGCGCCGCCGCTGCCGTGGTCAAGGGACACCATGTCGCGACCACGGTCCGCGCCATGGTTGTGCCGGGCTCACAACTGGTGAAGAGGCAGGCGGAAGAGGAGGGTTTGGACCACATCTTCCGCGCCGCCGGCTTCGAGTGGCGCGAGCCTGGGTGCTCCATGTGCCTGGGCATGAATCCGGACATCCTGGAGCCCGGCGAACGCTGCGCCTCCACCAGTAACCGCAACTTCGAAGGC
>DASQRJ010000175.1:0-6478 GCA_035642955.1 Acidobacteriaceae bacterium | reverse complement strand
GAACGGAGTGTAGTAGCTGTAACCTCTGCCGGCGAGCAAGCCGCGGCGGCCGCGACCCAGCATCTCTGGTGAATGCTAGTAAGATATGCACGAGGAAACCTGTAGGCATGACTCACGCAGAGATGATTGCTCAATGGGATGAGCACATTGGCTATGAATTTTCAACTCGCGACGTTGCTTCGACGATCGCTACGATGGTGGAAGACGCCTACGTCAATCACATTCCAGTCATGACCGGCGGGTACGGGCATGCGGCGTTGCGCATGTTTTATCAACAGGACTTCATCACTCCGATGCCGGCGGATGTGGCCATTCAACTGGTCTCCCGCACTCTCGGTCAGGATCAATTAGTCGACGAGATTATCTTTTCCTTCACGCACACCGAAGAGATGCCGTGGATGCTTCCGGGTGTGGCCCCGACGCATCGGCACGTATCGGTTCCGCTCGTGGTTGTCGTCGGCTTCCGTGACGGAAAGCTGGCACATGAGCGCATCTACTGGGATCAGGCCTCGGTGCTCAAACAGATCGGCCTGCTTACGGATCCATCGCTTCCGGTTTTCGGAATCGAGACGGTACACAAGCTCCTGGATCCCGCCATGCCCAGACCCTAGCCGGGCTGGAACCAGGTCTTCTCTCTGGTTTGTATACTTTTACCGTGCATCCGCAATCAGAGTGATGGTGCCGTTGTGTGCGCGGCCCAGTCTCATCGTCTCAGTCCAGCATCAGGAGTGTTATGTTAGATCAACAACTCACGGCCCCCAGCGCCATCTTTCCATCCGACTGGGTCCGATCGCAGTTTCCCGCGCTCAATCTGCAGCCCGGTTTCATCTTCTTCGATAACGCTGCCGGCGCGCAAATCCCACAGATGGTGTTCGACGCGGTCAACCGGCACCTGCTGCACTGCAACGTACAGCGCGGCGGACGCTATGCGAAGAGCATGGAGGTGGACGCCGCCATCGCGAGTGCGCGGGACGGCGTCGCAGCGCTCATCAACGCACGGCATCCCGAAGAGGTTGCATTCGGCATGAACGCCACTTCGTTTTTGCGCCTGCTTAGCCTTGCTATCGGCCGCACGTTGGGCACGCGCAACGAGATCGTCGTCACAGATCTCGACCATGAAGCGAATATCGCCACCTGGCTGCAGCTAGAGCGCGAAGGGGCAAAGATCGTCTGGTGGAAGATGCGCGGGGATTCCAACCTGCATGTAGAGGATCTGGCGCCGCTGCTGACCGCAAAAACGCGCCTGGTCGCCTGCACAGTGGCCTCGAACGCGCTGGGCTCTCTGGTGGATGTCGCAGCTGTCGCCAAGCTTGCGCACGCCGCCGGAGCCGAGGTGGTTCTCGATTGCGTTCACTACGCTCCCCATGCTGTGATCGATGTTCAGGCATTCGACTGCGACTATCTCGTCTGCTCCGGCTACAAGGTCTTCGGACCGCACATGGGCTTTATGTGGGGACGCCTGGAGCTGCTGTATGAGCTGCCCACCTTTCGCGAAGATTTCATTCCGGATGCTCCTCCCTTCAAGATTGAAGCGGGCACCTTCATCTACGAGAACGTCGCCGGTATGGCAGCGGCTGTGGCTTATCTCGAAACGGTCGGCACACAGATGGCAGAGGAAGGCGCCATGCCTGCATCGCGGCGAGACTCTATCGTGCGCGCCATGACTGCGATCCGTTCCTACGAAGCCACGCTCTCTGCGGAGATGGTTCGTGTACTCAAGACGGCCGGCGCCACCGTCTACGGCATCGACGACCCTGCCCGCTCCAACGAGCGTGTGCCCACTCTCTGCTTCAATCTGCCGAACGTTGCGCCAGCACGTGTCACAGAGGTTATGTCCGACCGCGGCATCGGCATTCGAGACGGCCACATGTACACGCCGCGTTTGATGCAACAGCTCGGTATCCCACTGGAGTCTGGCGTTCTGCGCGCGTCGCTGCTTCACTACAACACCATCGAAGAGATTCAAGAGTTCGGGAAGGTATTGTTTGGCATCGCCCGGCATCCGTAGGCCAGACGCTCAGGTGCGAGTATCCACCTTCTCGGCGCCTGTCGCCGGCAGCACACCCGAGCCTCAGCTCGAACGCAGGCTAACCCAGCGTCAGCTCACCATGATGACGATGGGCGGCGCCATCGGTGTCGGGCTCTTCCTGGGCAGTTCACTCTCCATTCGGCTCGCTGGCCCGGGCGTCATCTTGTCCTATCTCTTCGGTGCCGTCATCACACTCATCGTCGCGTACTCCATCGCCGAGATGGCCGTCGTGCATCCTGTCCCCGGCTCCTTCGGCGTGTACGCACAGACCTACCTCAACGAGTGGTCTGGCTTCGCCGTTCGCGTCACCTATGCCTTCGTTCAGGTCATCGCGATCGGTGCGGAGGTTACAGCCGTAGCGATCTACTGTGCGGTGTGGTTTCCCGCAGTACCGCAATGGCTGATCGTGGTAATCGTCTCGATCGGCCTGCTCACCATCAACGCCATGCAGGTCGGCAGCTTCGCTGAGTTCGAATACTGGTTTGCCATCATCAAGGTCGTCGCCATCGCGGCTTTCGTATTGATCGGCTTCGGCATGATCGTCGGTTTGGGTTCGGCAAAACCAATTGGCTTCTCTAACTTGACCGATCATGGCGGAGTTCTGCCGCATGGTATGAAGGGCGTGTGGCTGGCCATGAGCCTTACGCTCACCAGCTATATGGGGATTGAGATCATCGGCGTCACGGCGGGTGAGGCACACCAGCCCGCGAAGACCATCCCACGCGCTATGCGCACGGTCACTCTCCGGCTCATCCTCTGTTATGTGTTGTCGATCGCTGTGATGCTGGCGATGACGCCCTGGGACAAGATGAGCAGTGGGCTCACCGGCAGTCCGTTCGTATTCGCCTTCCACAGCGCGGGGATACCGTATGCCGCGGGCATCATGAATCTGGTCGTGATCGCCGCCGCTCTTTCCAGCGCGAATACCAATCTCTACCTCACCAGCCGGACCCTGTTTTCATTATCGCGCGATGGGTATCTGCCGCACGCGCTGGAGCGCATCGGGCGCAATGGCGTGCCCTACCTTGCTTTGCTACTGTCGACCGCAGGAATGGTCGCAGCCATCCTGCTGGCGATCTTCGCCCCGAGCCACGCCTTCCTGTCGCTCTACGGGATTGCGGTGGCGGGAATGTTCTTCGTGTGGATCGTCGTCCTGCTAGCTCATCTTTCGTTTCGCAAGGTCCTCGGGACAGCGCGCGTCGCGGCTCTGCCGATCCACCTGCCGTTTTCTCCGTATGCGCAGATCGTCGCTTTGGCCGCTATCGCCGCTATTGCGAGCAGCACGTTTTTTGTGGAAAGTCTGCGATACACGGTTCCAGATTTCTTTCTGTTCCTACTCCTCATCGCGGCGCTTTACCCCGGGTTGCGACGAAAGGGCGCAGCCTTGCGCAAGGGTTCTGGAAACCCCGCTTAAAATGGCGGTAGAGGCAACGCAGAGGTTTAGCCACACACCGACAGAGGGCGGAAGCCGGATACTTGAAGGATACGGCTCATTTGCGGAGATAGGCATCAGCGCCGCTGATCCAGTCAGCGCGGGGCGGGCAGAATACGTCCAGATCGACGGTATCTTCCAGGGCTTCTGCACTGTGCGGCACATTGGCCGGAATCACCAAGATTTCCCCGGCGCGGACGATGATGTTTTTTCCCTGCAAGGAAAACTTCAGCGCGCCTTCAAGGATGTAGGTGATCTGTTCGTTCTCATGGCTGTGCAGGGGCACTACGCAACCTTTGCGAAGAAGCAATCTGGCCAGCATGCTCTTTTCACCCGCGACGAACTGGCGTTCGAGCAGAGGATTCAGGTGCTCGATGGGCATCTCCGCAAGGCGAATGTATTGGACATCCGACGACTTCTCTTTTCCTGCTACGCTCATCCCGGTGATCCATCCTTTCGCGACCGCTGATTATAGCAACGCATCCGTGCGGTTGGCTTCGTCCGCAGTCGACGCAGTGCAGCGCAGATTCTGCGAACATATACTGAGATTCTATGGAGACTGGACTTCGCAATCGGGTTGCCATCGTTGCGGCATCGAGCCAGGGAATTGGCCGGGCAACGGCGCTGGCGCTTGCTGCCGAAGGTGCTCACCTCGCACTTTGCGCGCGCAAGCGCGATGCATTGGAGCAGGTGGCAGAGGAGGCGCGAAGGGTGCATGGTGTATCTGTCCACACGGACACCTTCGATGTTGCCGACGACCTCCGCGTGCGCTCATTCGTAGAGGCGGTTCATCGTCAATTTGGCCGAATCGATATCTGCGTCACCAACGCAGGCGGTCCGCCGGCGAAGCCCTTTCTGGAAACAGCTATGGCCGAGTGGGATTCGGCCTATCAATTGAACCTTCGCAGCATCGTCTCGTTCGCGCAAGCTGTGTTGCCCTACATGCAACGGCAACGCTGGGGCAGGATTGTGACGATTACGTCCGTGGCGGTGAAGCAGCCTGTTCCAGAGCTGGTCCTTTCGAATGCGGTGCGAGCGGGGGCGCTGGGCCTGGTGCGTTCGCTTGCTACCCAGTTCGGCCCCGACAACATCACCATCAATAATGTTGGACCCGGCTATACCGCGACGGCGCGCATGAAAGACCTGGCAGAGACCAGAGCGCGCACAGCCGGAAGTAGCGTAGCGGAGTACGAAACGCGGATCACGCAGGAAATCCCGCTCCGCCGCCTCGCGCAGCCGGAAGAGATTGCGGACGCCATCGTCTGGTTGGCTTCAGAACGAGCCTCATACGTTACTGGTCAAACTGTTCTCGTGGACGGAGGCGTCTATCGCGGTCTTTAGGATATGCGTCTACGGCTTTCTGCGTTGGCGGAAAATGGAACGCTGAATTCTTAGACCTACCAGAAACCGGCTAGATCGGTCAGACGCCCTGCTCCGGTATCGTTTGCAGACTAGCTGACAGGTTCGATCCAGTTTTTCGACTTCGAGCCCTTGTACCAGTCCGAACTCCCGAACGCGCGAGCTGTTCGTGCGCCTTCGCTCCCAAGCTCAAATTGGTTGTGCCATTGATGAACCATGCGGGCGAAGCCGATTCGTGCTTTGCTGCATGGCTGCATTTACTCAAACGAAGCAATGGCCGCTTCGTCGGTGTCGAAGACCGCAAACAGTGGAAGCAGCTGGCACATCTTTAGCGTTTGGGCGACAACCCTTGGCAACTGCGTCAGCCTCGTGTCCCCGCCGGACCCCTTGGAAGCCTGGAGAGCCCAGACAAGAACTCCAATGCCACTGGAGTCCAGCCTGTCCACTCCGGCGAGATTCAGCACAAGCTTGTTTTCTCCATGCTGCAGGAGATTCCCGAGCGTCTGTCTCACACTGTCAACCGGCGGCCCGAGGACGATGCCCCCCTGTAGCGTGACCGCCGATACGTCGCCGTGCTTCAGGTAACCAATTTCCAGCGGCCTCATACGGGCTCCTTCCAGTTTGGGCTCCTGGCGCCTCGGCGGTGTGGGAGCAGTTTCCATGTTGCGGCTGCAACCCGCGAACCCATGGAGTGCCAACCTTCAGAACTGGGCGCCGAAATCTGCGCGGTCCCTAAAAAAGACGCGCCATCTGAAGCAGCGGCAGGATACCATGCTACCGATTCCCCCAAAGGTCCTATCCGGAGATCTTGCAGTTGAGCGAGTCGGCGGTAGCTTTTCCGATAGCGGAAATCTCGGCAGCGCTCATGGCAGAGCTGGAGATCGGCCCCAGAGCGCGCATCATCGCGCGAAGCGTGCAGGAGGCGCTTCCGGATTCGGCCGTCGCAGTCTTCCTAGTCGAAAACACGGAAACGCCCTGTTGGACGATCAAGGCCGTGGCCGGGGAACTCTCGGTCGACAGCGAACCGATTGCTCTGGAATCGGGGACGATCGGCGCCGTCGCACAGCAGCGCGCGATCCTGCAATTTCGCGCAGCCGATCTGGGCCGCGAAGACTACGCCCATCTTGATGTTCGCCAGAGCGTCACCGGTCTCTCATACATCCCGCTCCTGTTGGAAAACCGTCTGCTCGGCTGCATAGAGGTCGTGACCTTCTCCGATTTGCCGGACGAGGGCACGCTGAACAGCCTCTCCGAGTTTGCCTCGATTGCCGCCTTCGCCGTGGCCGGAGCGATAGCCTATGCGGCAGAACGTGATGCGGGACTGGCCTCGGTGATGCGGCTGACACAGCTGTACGACATCGAAAAGGTCTTTGCCGCGAATCTTGAGATGGAGACGCTGCTGCCGGTCATCTGCGAAAAGGTAGCCGATCTCATCAAAGCGCAGGCAGTCAATCTCTGGATGGTCGATCAGCACGACCTGGTCCTGATGGAGCAAGTGGGAACCGATGCGGCGGCAACGAACGGCGATCGGCAGGCTGCCGGCGGTGGCGTGGTGGGCGATGTTGGCGAGAGCGGCGAAGCCGTGCTGCTGCAGGCGGACGATGCGGCACTCGTTGCCCGGAACAGCTCGGCTGAGGGAGCGCCGGCGGCATCGCTGA
>DASQRJ010000174.1:0-4117 GCA_035642955.1 Acidobacteriaceae bacterium | reverse complement strand
CGGCCGCACGTTACACTGAAATCGATCCCAATCAGAAAAACATTCAGGAGACAGTAGTGTCCTCGCAACGCACCTTCAGCATCATCAAGCCGGACGCCGTCCGCAAAGGCCACGCCGGAGCCATCCTCGCCGAGATCGACAAAGCCGGCTTCAAGATCGTCGGCGTCAAGAAGCTCTTTCTTTCCAAGTCGCAGGCCGAGGGCTTCTATCACGTCCACGCGCAGCGGCCCTTCTTCGACTCGCTCACTACCTTCATGTCCTCGGGCTCCATCATCGCGCTGGTGCTCGAGAAGGAAAACGCCATCGCCGATCTTCGCAAACTGATGGGCGCCACCAACCCGGCCAACGCCGAAGCGGGCACCATCCGCAAAAAGTTTGCCGGCTCCATCGAAGAGAATGCCATCCACGGCTCCGACGCCGAAGATACCGCCGCCTTCGAGATCGGCTACTTCTTCGCGGGTCTCGAACTTATCTAAAGCCGAGATCCTGAAGTAGGGCCGCTTCGACGCGGGTCCCCACTTCAGGGGCTTTTGGCAATTTATTGCATTGCGCGGGTGAGGACTCGCGAAGGGCAACTCTGCAGGTGACATTTCCAATCCAATGTCACGCAGGAGAATGCCCCATGTCCAGGCCTCGGGTCCTCGCTGCGAGCGCCCTTCTTTGCGCCGCGGCTGCCTTCACGTCCATTACCTCTGCACAAACCACCTTCAACCCTCGCTACACAGCCTTCAGTGAGGATCCAAGCTTCACCGAGCCGCCACCCCTCGAGCTGCTTCAGGCCGACCTCAACGGAGACGGAGTCCCCGATTTCATTGCAGCCCAGGGAAACCAGGAACTGCTCTCTAACAGTAGCGGTGGTTACACTCTCCACCATTTCTCATCCAGTGCTCTCGAGGGCGGCGACATGCCGCTCGTGGCCGGCGATTTCAACGGCGACGGCAAAAATGATGTTCTGTTCTATGCCTACACCGGAGGCAGCAACCTTTTTGTCATCGGGTATGGCGACGGAGCCGGCAACTACCCCACAACCAAAACGATTCCGAATCTTCCGGGTATCGTGACCGGTGAGTTCAGCGAAGTCGTGGCTCAGGCCACGGACGTGAATGGTGATGGACGTCCCGACCTGATCCTTGCGAATCTCGTGGTTTCAAATCCCTCCAACCCGATTGTCAACGTCCGTCTGTATCTCAACAATGGCAGCGGCTTCACGGATCAGGGGAATATTTACAGCGGTGCTCCTTCGCAGAATACGAATGGCTACAGCGTCGGGATACAACTCCTTCTCGGCGACTATGATTCCGACGGCCATGCGGACATCGCTCTGGTGGATGGCAATCTCATCGTCCTCTATGGCGACGGCCGCGGTCACTTCACGACAAAAGCTGTGGACACGGGCTCGCCCACACTCGCTTTTGCTGCGGCCGATATGAACGAAGATGGCCGCACGGACCTCGTCGGCGTCGACGTCGATCAGACCATCCATGTCTTTCTCAGCCAGGCAGGGCGCACTTTTTCTCAGTCCGCCATCTCCGCGCCCGACATCGCACAAACCGCTTTCAGCTTCCCGCCCATCCTCGCGGACTTTGACGGCAACGGCCGCAAGGACATCGGCTTTGTCTCTGCCTCTTCCGATTACAGTCAGTATGGTTTCAACGCCGAGTACCAGACCGGATCGAACACCTGGAAGCTCGGCACATTCACCCCGGTCGACACCTTTGCCGCTTACTATGGCATGATTCCGTTCGTCGGTTTCAGCCCCGGCAACTACAACCACGATCAGAAGGCGGACGTGGCGCTCTTTACCGACGACAGCACCGCCGCCAATCACCCCAACAGCGCAGACGTCTTGCTCAACACCGGCGGCAAGGCGATCGGCTCCTGCGCGGCGCCCGCCATTGGAATTCACGTCTGCTCGCCCGGCACCAGCTCTGCCAGCCCTGTAAAGTTCTCCTTCAGCGCGACGTCCTTCTATCCAGTCCGCAAGATGGAGGTCTGGGTTGACGGCGTGAAAAAGAGCGAGACGTATCACGTGGTTGGCAACCAGGGATTTGCCGATGTGAGCCTGGCGCTTTCCGCCGGAACACATCAGGTCTCGTTCTTTTCCGGCGGCTTTGACGGCAGCGTTCAAAAGAAAACCGTCACATTGAAAGTTCCGTAATGTCGGAAGGACCAAAACAGACGACTGCAGATCAAAACAGACAACGGCAGACGACTACTCTGCTGCCGTTGTCTGTTTTGGTCTGTAGTGATCTGCTGTTGTCTAGCTATCTGTACCGCGGCCCTTTGCCCACCTTGAAGCGGTAGAGAATCCCCACCGAGATGCCGAACTCATTCTGGCTGTGGGTCTGGAACGAAGACGGCACAATCGTCGGCGTGCCGTAGCCGCCGTATCGCGTGATGATCCAGTCCGGCGAGATGCGCAGCGCCAGCCGGGGTGAGCGGTTCAGGTCCAGCGAGCCGCCAATCGTCGCTGCCAGCACCAGCCCATCGTTGTACAGGCCGACATCGCGTGGCTGGATGTTATAGATCTGACCGTTTGCCTGGGTATAAGTTCCCAGTGCGTGGCTGAAGATGCCATCGGCGCCCCCCACCAGGCCATGCACGTTGAGCGCTGCGTGCTCCCGCGCGATCAGCCGGTAGGTCGCGCCACCCAGAAACAGGTGCTCGAAGACGAACGGACCACTTACCCCGTACAAGTTCGGGTTCACTCCCTGGGTGCCGTAATAGCCGCGAAGGTTGGCCGTCGCGCCCAGGCGCCTCTTCAGCCACCACGTGCCCTGCAGATCGAATCCGCCCAGATTCGCACCTTGGGCCAACTCCGGTCCGGACTTGAAGTGCGAAAAGCCCAGTCCGCCATAGATCTCGTACTTGTTGTCATAGCGGACATCCGACAGCGTCTCGTTCTTGTTCACATTGACGTCAATGGTCGGCGTTGGCGGAAGTTTTTGTATATTGGAGCCGCTGCTCTGTGGGCTGCTCTGGGCAAATGCGGCGGCGGCCAGCATCGTGCCGCCTAACAGGAGGACAAGGCTCCTGCACCTACGAAAAGACTTGGACAAAACGGACTGCCTCCCAAATGACATCAGCCCAAATGACATCAGCCCAAATGACATCAGCGAAGACCAAGCCAGCGCTCGTTGCGGCGGCGGCTCTGCCCGGTCCGCGCGACAATCGCTTTTGACGATTCCTCTTCTGATACACGCCTGACGATTCGTCTGACGATTCAGGATACATGCGTTCCGCGCCTGCGCGCGAGTTAGGGCGCCGCCGCGGGGCCGCGCTACTCTGGAAGCATTGCCATGTTTGACAGCAAAGCCAGGCTCGATGCTCTGACCTTCGATTCCATCGACGCGATGATCCGCGCCTATGCGGACGAGGCGGTGCTTGTCGCGCGCCAGCAGCATCGCATGCTCTTCGACTACACTCCCGCATCGGTCGCCTTGCTGGAACACCTCCTCGACGGTCAGGCAGCCGTCGATCTCGATTTCCAGTCCCGCCTCTGGGGCAGCTACTTCGGCGAGGTGCTGCGGCGCCGCTGGAATGGCCTCTGGGTGCTCGCACCCTATCCCGGCAGCCATGAGTCGTCTGGGAAGGCGGACTCCGTCATCCCCACGCTCGACGTAGCTGGCTCGCGCCTGTGGCCCACCATGAAGGTCTACCGCCGTCTCACCCTCGGCGCGGCGGAGAACCTCAGTACCTTCTATAGCCTGGTGGAGAAGCGCCTCGCGACCGGCGTTTCCCGTCCGAACTGATCCGACCGACACGGATCCGGCTGACACTGATCCGGCTGACGTATCCAATGACAATCCGATTACCTAGCGAAACATCCGCCCGCGCCCTTCCAGGCGTACCATAGGCATAGCAGGACGCCCTCCGCCAATATGCGACAATGATGCGGCGGAGAAGACCCCTGCTTTTAACCGGAAGGACATTGCCACTATGGGCGAGCTACTGACACCAACACATCTGATCCTGGTTCTGGTCGTTGCGCTGCTGGTCTTCGGGCCACGCAAGCTGCCGGAGCTGGGTAAAGGGCTTGGCGAAGGCCTCAAGGGTTTCAAGGACGGCATCAAGGGCATGGGCCAGCCTGAGCCCACCACGAAGCAGGACGCCGCAG
>DASQRJ010000173.1:0-2174 GCA_035642955.1 Acidobacteriaceae bacterium | reverse complement strand
TGTCTGCGCAGTTTCGATCACCCGCGCAACTTGCCCCCGAGCGATTCCAGCACGTTGACGATGCTTGCAGACCATTCATGCAGCTCCTCATCACGTAGGGTGCGCTCGGGTGATTGGAAGGTGGTTGCCACGAGCATCGAGTAATGGCCCGCGGGGACGGCCTTACCCTTCGCGTCGCGGAAGATCTCTGCCGGGCGATATTCCTGCAGCTCGGCGATCTCGAGGCCGGCGAGCGCGGAGCCGACCGTCTCCCAGTGCACCGCGTCGGGGAATATCAGCGAGAAATCGCGGCGCACCGGCTGGTAGCGCGAGAGCTCGTGCGCGGCAGGCTCGCGCAGCGACTGGCGGAAGAGGCGGTCAAGATAGATCTCTCCGACCAGCACGGGCTGGCGCAGCTTGCGCTGCGCGCTCTCGTCGGGATCGAGCTCGCCGAAGTAGCCAACCGTCGAGCCATCGACCACGCAACGCGCGGCGCGTGCCGGGTTCAGCCAGCGGGGCAGCAGGCCGCTCTCGGGCGGAAATGCGTCGTAGTAGACCAAGCGAGAGGCGAAACGGCTGGTGATGGCTTCGACCAGACCTTTGAGGTCGTAGAAATCAAGAACGCGCGCGGAGTGGAGGCCATCGCGCAGTTGGCCGGTGGCGCCGAAGGCGAGACCTTGCTCCTCATCGACGCGGTCTGGAGTACCGGAAAAGACGGTGCCCATCTCGAAGAGCCGCACATCGTCGACGTTGCGGTTCAGGTTGTGGGCCAGCATGGTGAGCATGCCGGGAACCAGCGATGGCCGCAGCATGCCGGCTTCCTCGCTGAGCGGGTTGTCCATGGCCACGGCAACGCCCGGCTGCGCGGCAAAGGTGGCTGCATCGGCCGCGGAGCAGAAGGTAGAGGAGATGGCTTCGTGATACCCGGCGGCGAGGAGCAGATTGCGCACCGCTGTCTGCTTCGGCGCGCGCGGCAACTCCAACACCGTGCCGGAGAATGCGGGCAGCGTGTTGGCGAAGCGGTTGTAGCCGTAGACGCGGGCGACCTCTTCCACCAGATCGATCTCGCGCTCGAGATCGAGACGCCAGCTTGGCAGCGTCACGGAGTAGCGGCCCTGCTGTGGCGGCGCGTCCGATGCAGTCAAGGTACAGCCGAGCGCGCGGAGGACGCCGGTGGCCACCTCGTCGGTGATGCCGGGGCCTTCGCTGGTGCGGCCCAGCAGGTAGGCGCAGCGCGCGACGGAAAAGGCGATCGGACGCCGCGCCGCCACACGCGCGAGGACTTGCGGGATGACGACGTCAACGAATTCGCCTTCGATGTGGCCGCCGTTTTGCAGGATCAACTGCGAGACCAGCGCCGACGCGACCGGCGGTGCATGGAAGTCCGCGCCGCGCTCGAAGCGGTGCGATGCGTCGGAATGAATGCCGTGACGGCGGCTCATGCGCCGCACGACAGCGGGATCGAACCATGCGGCTTCGACGAGGATATTCTTCGTCTCCGGCGTGATCATGGTGTCCCATCCACCCATCACGCCAGCCAGGCCCAGCGCCTTCTTCTCGTCGGCCACAACGACATCGTCGGCATCGAGCACGCGATCGACGCCGTCGAGCGTCTTCAGCCGTTCGCCTTTGTGTGCGTGTCGCACGATGATCGCGCCCTCGATCTTGTCGAGATCGAAGGCATGCGTGGGGTGGCCCATGCCGAGCAGCACGTAGTTGCTGGCATCGACCGCGTTCAGGATGAGCTTCTGGCCGAGTGCGGCGAAACGCTCTGCGACGATGCCCTGCGACGGGCCGATGGTGACTCCGCGGAGAATGCGGGCGGTGAAGCGGCCGCAGGCGTCGGGAGCCTCAATGCGGACGGGATAACCCGCACCGGACTTCGCTGCAGGCAGAGTTGTGTCGAGCGGCGGAAGGGTGAGTCCGTAGATCGCTGCCGCTTCGCGCGCGATGCCGTAGTGATTCATGGCGTCAACGCGGTTGGTCGTGATGTCGGTTTCGAAGAGCGAGCCACCGACGGGCGGAATCACATCGAAGACGCCCTCGACGGCGATGCCACGCAAGGTCAGATCGTCGGCGAGGGTGCGATCACTCGCGTCGAGTGGCGGCAAATAGGCTCGGAGCCAAGCGCTGAGTATGTTCATCGCGATCGACCTCGCAGACGACAACAGACAACTGCAGACAACTGCAGACAA
>DASQRJ010000172.1:0-6298 GCA_035642955.1 Acidobacteriaceae bacterium | reverse complement strand
AATACGAGTCCGACCGGCAGCGCTCCATTCAACCCGGTGCTCGCGCCTTACGACCTGACCCGCGGCGGGGGGTTATACCAATACTCCGGTCGAACCGACGTGAAGGAACTCGCCCTTTACGTTGAGGACCAGATCAAGACCGGAAACTGGGTCTTCAACCTGGGAATCCGCGGCGACTTGTATAACGGACTCACCGTTGCGCGCCAGGCGGAGCCGCGCCTGGGTATCGCTTACAACGTCAAGCCGACCAACACCGTACTCAGCGTCTCCTATGCGCGCACGCTTGAGAGTCCGTTCAATGAAAATCTGGTGCTATCCAGCCAGGGTTGCTCGAATGCCGTCCTTGCACCGCTGCTCTCCTGCAGTCCTGGCGTCTCAGGAACGCTCCAGCCGGGTTATCGCAATGAGTTCCATGCCAGCATTCAGCAGGCCTTCGGGAAAAATTTTGTCATCGGCGGCGAGTACATCTGGAAGTACACGCACAACGCCTTTGACTTCAGTGTGCTGGGCAATACGCCGATCACCTTCCCCATCGACTGGCATAACTCGAAGATTCCCGGCTTCGCAATACATGCGTCTGTCCCCAGCTACCACAATCTCAGCGCCTATGTCGTCCTGTCATCGGTGGCTGCCCGCTTCTTCCCGCCGCAAAGCGCCGGAGCCGGCGCCACCGTCGGACAGAGCGGCTTCCCCTTCCGCATCGATCATGACGAGAGGTTCAACGAGACCACCCATGTCCAGTACCAGGTGCCATTCAAGAGAGCCCCGTGGATCGGCTTCAACTGGCGTTACGATAGCGGCCTGACGGCCGGCTCTGTTCCCTGCTTCAACAATACCGGCGACCCAAACAGTGGATGTGGTGCGGCCACGCTTCCGGACGGCACACCGGCTGTCGATCTCACAGGATTTACAGCGGACGAGCAGTTCCAGGCCGGATTTATATGCCAAGGCGTAAAGGCAACGCCCACCCAGGCATTGCCCGGGCTTTGCCCCGCATCCCAGTTCACCTCGAACCTCGTCAGCATCCCCTCTCCCAACACCGAGAACGACGACAAGAAGCCGCCGCGGATTGCGCAGCGGAGTCTGTTTGACGCCTCCGTTGGTGAAGACAATCTCTTCAACGGCGACAAATACAAGTGGAGCCTTCGCTTTACCGGGGTGAACGTGACCAACAAGTATGCGCTCTACAACTTCCTCTCCACCTTCAGCGGCACGCACTACGTCACTCCGCGGGCGCTGACGGCAGAAGTAGGCTTTCACTTCTAGAGCAATTGTCGGTATAGATGTAGACGGTCGAGCGCCCGCTCTGGTGGCTTTTCGTTAAGGAAAAGCCACACGGAATACATCTCCGCGGTTCGCAGTATTACCAAAAATGCTCCAGCGGCTACAACTCACTTTGACCAACGATCAGGACAACCCGCAAAGGTTGTCCTGATCGCCCTCTCGCGTAAGAGGTCGCGGAGGTGTATTCGAGGTCTCGCTATAATCAAAGGAGGTGGGTGAATATGGCACGGCTAGGCGTCCGGATGAGGGCAACGGGTACTTCCGGTCAGGTGTCCTCGGTCATGCAACGCCTAAACGCCTTATGGGAGATTAGGGTGGCGAAATTCCCTCCGCATTTCTCCACGTTCCATGCTTCCTATGTTGAGGTCGAGAATCTCAACTGGGAGTGGTGCCATCCAAAGCTGTCGTCATACATAGAAACCGTGAGGGAGAGTGATGACTATATCCCGGCAACATCCTCTTCAAAAGATACTCGAGAACCGAATCGCCATCATTGATGGAGCGATGGGCACGACGATTCGCACCTACGGCATGACAGAAGCTGACATCCGTGGGGAGCGTTTCAAGGACGCGACGAAGGATCTGCTGAACAACGGTGACCTGTTTTCCCTGACTCAGCCAGAGATGATTTGTGACATCCATCGCCGGTTTCTTGAAGCTGGGGCAGACATCATTGAGACGAATACATTCGGCGCGACCAGCATCTCCCAGAGTGAGTTTTTCGTGGAGGATCCGCGGGAGCATGGCGGTCGAAAGGATCCCGAGTTCTATCAGAAGATCATCGACGATGCCTCATTGAACGAGCTGGCCTGGGACATCAATGAACAGTCCGCGCGTCAGTGCCGTGAATGGGCCGATCGTGTGGGGAGCGCGACCTCTCGTCAGCGATTCGTGGCGGGTGCGATCGGACCCCTGACTGTATCTCTCTCGAACTCACCTGACGCCGATGATCCAGGCTTCCGCGTGGTTACGTTTGATCAAGTGAAGGCAGCCTACAAGCAGCAAGCCAGGGCACTCATCGCAGGCGGCGTGGACCTGCTTCTGGTCGAGACCATCTTCGACTCGTTGAATGCCAAGGCAGCACTCGTTGCGATTCGAGAAGTGTTCGACCAGGACGGTAAGGAGTTGCCGGTGATGATCTCGGCGGCGGTGGGGCGCGGCGGCGAAACGATGATTTCGGCGCAGACCGTTGAGGCATTTTGGAACGCGGTCCAGCATGTAAAGCCATTGTCAATAGGGCTGAACTGTTCTCTCGGCCCCGATCTGATGTATCCGTTCCTGGAGGATCTGTCGGAGAAGGCAGACGTGGCCATCTCGTGCTACCCGAATGCCGGCTTGCCGAATCCTCTTTCGGAAACCGGGTTCGATTTGGGACCACAGGACATGGCTCGATACCTGGGCGATTTTGCACGCGGAGGGCTGATCAATATTGCCGGCGGCTGCTGCGGCAACACGCCCGAACACATCGCGGCGATTGCCAAAGCGCTCGACGGCCAGCCTCCGCGAAGATGGGGAAAGACCTCGGCTGACGCATCCTATGCCCGCGAGAGCGAGAGCATCGCGTGAGCGTGCCTGAGAACGAGAGCGTGGCCGAGGCCACGGAGACGAAGCCGCTGCGTCTGTCAGGATCGCAACCGTTCACCCAACAGCCCGGCGTCTACATCATGATCGGTGAGCGGACCAATGTGGCCGGTTCCCCTAAATTCGCGAAACTGATTAAGGAAGGCAAATACGAGAAAGCAGTAAGCGTGGCTCGGCAGCAGGTGGAGAATGGTGCGAATGTCCTCGACATCTGCATGGACGAGGGCATGATCGACGGTGTCGCGGCGATGACGCGCTACTTGCAGTTGCTGGCGAGCGAACCTGAAGTTGCCAAGGTCCCTTTTATGGTGGACTCCTCGAAATGGGAGGTCATCGAGGCAGGACTGAAGTGCCTGCAAGGCAAAGGGATCGTAAATTCGATCTCGCTGAAAGAAGGCGAAGACAAGTTTCGCCAGAACGCGGCAACCGTGCTGAAGTATGGCGCGGCCGCGGTTGTGATGGCTTTCGACGAGCAGGGCCAAGCGGCAACTTACGAAGACAAGATCCGTATCTGCGAGCGGGCCTATCGAATACTAGTCGATGAGGTTGGTTTCTCGCCAGAAGACATCATCTTCGATCCAAATATCCTTACTGTCGCCACCGGCATGGAGGAGCACAACAACTACGCGCTTGACTACATCAACGCCACGCGCTGGATCAAGGCAAATCTGCCGCACGCAAAGGTCAGCGGCGGCGTCTCGAACATCTCATTCAGCTTCCGAGGCAACAACAAGGTCCGGGAGGCCATGCACTCCGCCTTTCTGTATCACGCCATTGCGGCCGGTATGGATATGGGCATCGTGAATGCAGGAATGCTCGAGGTCTACGAGGAGATTGAACCCGAGCTGAAGGTGCTGGTCGAGGATGTACTGCTGAATCGCCGCCCAGATGCGACGGAGCGCCTGGTGGAGCACGGCGAAACGCTGAAGGGCGCTGGCGCGGTAGTGAGTGAAAAGAAGGCCGAGGAATGGCGTAACGGCACGGTCGAAGAGCGTCTTTCTCACGCACTGGTCAAGGGAATAGACACGTACATAGAGCTTGATGCGGAGGAAGCCCGCGTCAAGCTGGGCCGCCCCCTGCTGGTTATCGAAGGCCCGTTGATGGCTGGCATGAGCGTGGTGGGTGACCTGTTCGGAGCGGGCAAGATGTTCTTGCCCCAGGTGGTCAAGTCTGCCCGGGTGATGAAAAAAGCTGTGGCGCACCTAACCCCGTTCATGGAGGCCGAGAAGGCGGCCATGGCAGCAGCCGGCCACGTGATCAAAGCGCAGGGAAAGATCGTGCTCGCTACGGTCAAGGGTGACGTTCACGACATCGGCAAAAACATCGTTGGCGTCGTTCTTGCCTGCAACAATTACGAGGTCATCGACATGGGGGTGATGGTCTCCTGCGAAAAAATCCTCGAACGTGCCAAGACAGAAAAGGCCGACATGATCGGTCTCAGCGGCCTGATCACACCATCTCTCGATGAGATGGTGCACGTGGCTCGCGAGATGGAGCGCCAAGGTTTTAAGTTGCCCCTGCTCATTGGCGGGGCAACCACGAGCCGGGCGCATACGGCCATCAAGATTGCGCCGCACTACAGCGAGCCGGTGGTCCACGTACTAGATGCCAGCCGTGCCGTGCCCGTGACCACCAGCCTCCTGAGTGACGACGGCAAAGAGGCATTCGTGGTGCAGCATCGCGCCGAGTACGAGGCGGTCCGCAAAGCCCACTCTGCTCCGCGCCAAAGCGTCGTCTCTCTCGATGTCGCTCGCACCAGGCGGACACCGATTGCGTGGCGTGCCGAAGACTTGCCTTTGCCCACATTTACCGGTGTGCGGGTGCTGGACAACTTTCCTCTGGAGACGCTGCGCGATTTCATTGACTGGACACCGTTTTTTCATACATGGGGACTGAAAGGCATTTATCCGCGCATCCTTGAGCATGAAGAGCACGGTGCGCAGGCGCGTCAGATTTACACCGAAGGCAATGCGCTCCTGGACTGCATCATTGAGAAAAAACTGATTACAGCGCGTGGCGTCTATGGCCTTTTCCCGGCGAACGCTGTGGGTGACGATGTCGAGTTGTATGCGGACAGCACTCGCGGAAAGGTGCTCGAGCGGTTCCATTTCCTCCGCCAACAGTCGAATAGAGAAGGCAAAGAGCCATGCCGGTCGCTTGCCGACTTCATTGCGCCAAAGGCGACAGGGCTGTCCGACCATATCGGTGGTTTTGCGGTGACCAGCGGGATTGGGCTTAAAGAGCTATGCGACCGATTCAGGGCGCAGCATGACGATTACAACGCGATTATGGCGGAAGCCATCGCCGATCGGTTGGCTGAAGCTTTCGCTGAATGCCTGCACAAACGGGTCCGAGACGAATGGGGTTATGGCCGCGAAGAAGGTCTTAGCAACGCGGATCTCATACAGGAGAAGTATCGGGGGATAAGGCCAGCCGCGGGTTACCCGGCATGCCCGGATCATACGGAGAAGGGCACCCTCTGGCGTTTGCTCGATGTACAGGCGAATACTGGAATGATGATTACCGAGTCATTCGCGATGTGGCCTGGCTCGAGCGTGAGCGGACTCTACTTTGCCCACCCTGAATCCCGATATTTCAGCCTCGGCAAGATCGATCGCGATCAGGTGGACGACTATCACGAACGCAAGGGGATGACTGTCGCAGAGGTCGAACGATGGCTCGGCCCAAACCTGAATTACGATCCCGCGGAATAGCGCCGGTCCCTTCGCCGGTGACGCGTTGAGCCGATTGCAACATGGTTAACTGCCGGGATGGTCTTCTAGGATGATCACCGCAGCCTTATTCCATTCGACAAGCTCCTCATGAGTAAGCGGCAGCGGCAGAACCCGTCCTTCCGCGCCTGATTTGAAGGATGTCTCAAGAACGGCCATCACAGCTACCGCGTCTTTGGCAGTGATGATGGGTGGTTGCTGGTTTTGAATTGCATTGCAGATGTCTACGTAATACTTCCTCTGGTCGCCCTTAGGCGCAGGAATCTCCGTGCGCGAACCCGTCTCTCCGTCGATTAGAATGCCGGGATGCGGATCGATACCAAATGCAGGATCATCCGGGAGCATCCTCGAGATGAGCTGTTGCTCCTGCACGTCGGCGCCAAACTTCACCCAACTGGCCCGCGTGCCATGTAACGTCGACCGAGGAGCGCCCCCGGAAACGAGCAGGGAAGAATGAAGGATGACCCGTAGCCGATCTGCCCCGTGCTCCTTGTAAATGAGTTGAACGTGGGCCCAGTCATCAGTCCTTCCGCCTTTGCGGAGTATGCCAAATTCTGCATTCACGGAAGTGGGTAGCCCAAAGAGGTAGAGAGCTTGATCTATCAGGTGCGGTCCGAGATCGAACCATAGACCGGCACCCGGGCCTGGATCCTCACGCCACCGCTTTCGTACCAATGGGCGAAACCTGTCCATATGACACT
>DASQRJ010000171.1:0-3078 GCA_035642955.1 Acidobacteriaceae bacterium | reverse complement strand
GGCACCATCACCTCCGTCACGACGAATGTCAACTCGATCTACTCCGGCTCTGTGGTGGTGACTGCGTCCGTAAGGGAGAGCGGGGCAAACTCTATCGGCCAGCTTCCCAATGGGACGGTCACATTTACCGACAAGACGACGGGCGCCGTTCTGCAGACGACCGGCGGCTTGAATACCATGCAGGATCCGTCCACGGGCGCTTATTACGGCACCATTGGCATTGAAGTTCCGGTATCCCAGTTGACCCTGGGCGCCAACGGCATTGTCGCGACCTACAACGGGGATACGAATTACGCGCCCTCCGCGGCTTCTGCTGCCGCAGTTGTTGCCTGTACCGCCGGTTGCGGAAATGGCACCGGGCAGACGATTGCGTTGTCCTTCTATGCGCCCACGCCGGCGACGGCCACCAGCAGCGCACAGAACATGACTACGACGGCAGTTCTCGTCACCCCAAGCGGCGGCTTCACCGGTGGCGTGAACCTGACTTGCTCCGTCACGGGAGCGAATCCCAGCGATGTCAATATTCCCAAGTGCAGCTTCAATCCGGGAACCGTAACCGTTACAAATACGCAGTCCGTCCAGTCGACACTGACGCTGACGAGCACGACTGCGGGGACGACCGACTCCGCTCGCGAAAGCGGTGCCTGGTCTGCGGTTCGCGGCGGCACGATGCTTGCCTGCGTTCTCATCTTCGGAATCCCCAGCGGGCGCCGCCGCTCGCTTGCGGTCCTGCGTGTTCTTCTGTGTGTCGTGGCTCTGGGAGGAGCGATGGGAGGCATGATGGGGTGCGGCGGCGGCAACGGGAGCGCACCTGCTGCGAGCAGCAATGCAGCGCCTGGCACCACCCCGGACGCGTACACCGTTACCTTTCGCGCCGTCGATGCCAAGACCGGCACGCTGACCGCACAGGACTACTTCACGATCTCGGTGAAGTGACCCTCGGTGAAGTGACGGGTAGCCGTCTGTGGCGCATGGCGCTGACAGTCTGTTCTAGATGTTCAGCCCGGAGCGGCGCACCCACTGGTTCCCCTGTTTCTCCAGGTAGATCCATTGGCCGTTCGCGCAGAGATGGCCGCAAAAGACGCTTCTGTACACCAGGGCAGCCTTCTTCTGCGTGTCGAAGTAGACCGCACTGAAAAAATTTATCGCTGGATATCCAGTTTGCGATTGTTTGTAGGACGCTACTTCCTCCGCGCTGAGAAGGGTGTAGTCACCATCCAGATGGAAGTTGCGCACAAGGTGACGCCTTTCAAAACGGCGGGCCCAGTAGTCGCCCGCTGCTTCCAAAAACCCGCTTTGATTCGGCGGCGGGCGTAGTTGCGCATTCGGCGCGATCGCCGGGCTCATATCGGTGATGTTGACGGTAGTATCTGCGATCGCCAGTGTTCCCTGTTGTTGCGGTAGACCAGGATACGGATCGTCGTGCAGGAGCAGCGAATAGATCGCATAGGTGTCCTCACGATCCACGGTTGAGCCGTAGCGGCGTATCCACTGTCCATTCAGCTTCTCAAGGTATATCCACCGACCCTTCCCGCAGGGAGAGTTACACAGGCTATAGGTAAAGACCAAAGCCGCGGTTTGTGTGGTGTTGAAGTAAACCTCGCTGAACAAGGTTACGCTTGCATATCCCGTCGGATGCTTTTGGTATGTCTCTACTTGAGCTTCGCTCAAAAGCTGGTAAGGCTCTTCGAGCTTGAGTTGCCGCTGAAGTTGGACGCGTTCCTCGCGGTGCGATTGAAAATTCTCTACTGCCTCCTCAAATGCGCTCTCGCTTCCCGGTGGCGGCTGCACCTCGTTTTCCGGTCCGGTTGCGGAGTGCGTGTCGTTGATGTTGATTGTCGTGTCGGCAATGGCGATGCGCTGCCCCTGCGAGGACCCGGAAATGAGCAGGGAATAGATCGCATAGGAGTCCGAGGCGCGGTCCGCCGCGATCGGCGGAGGCTGCGGAGGCTGCGGCGGCGCTTGTGCGATGGAGCTTGCCGTGACCATCAACAAGAATGCCATTGCGCATGTGCGATTTCGAATGCCGGCCATGCTTCACTCCGTTCGAACTGTATCACTCTCTGGGATGCCGGCAGCCCGCTTCCGGAGAGCAGACGCAGCGCCCTCGGGAAACGCTCACCGCCGCCGCTTCCTATAGTGCTTCCGCATCAACGCCCTGACAAGCGGGGGAGCAGCAGCTCGAAGAAGGCGTCGCCGTTCCCTTTGAGACAGGCGTGTGCGTTGACCTGGCCCTCCACCACTCGGGTGAAACCCTTGTCGTCGACCTGAAGGCGCAGCGGCGTCGTAGGGCAGATATCGGGGTGCAGCGCGTAGGTCACGGCCATGGCGTCATAGAGCGTGGGCGTGTGCTGGTGGGTGCTGAGCCGCCACTCGGTGGTGAGCACCAGGAGGGCATCCGTCGAGGGTGTGCTGCGGGCCGCTATCTGCGCAAATTTGCTGTCGTCCAGCTTCCACTGCGTGGAGTCGAGCGGCATCATGAAGATCGGCACGCCGGAGGCGAGCAGCTTGCGGGCGGCGCCGGGGTCCGTGGCGATGTTGTACTCGGGTTGTGGCGGAGGCGGCGGAGTGGCTCGCGGATTTCCGTAACCGCAATGGATGGAGCCACCCATCAGCACCACGCGATCGAGCAGGCGGAACGCAGACGGATCCCGGTTGATGGCCGCCCCCACGTTGGTGAGCGGACCGATGGCGATCAGCGTGATCTGGTGTGGATACCGCTTGGCCTGGGCGAGCAGGAAGTCCACAGCGTTGCCGTGTACCGCGGCGGGTCCGGCGGCCGCCCATGCACGCTGCGAGAAATCCGACTTGCTGTGCGTGCGTACGCCGGGCAGGACGGGAATCTTCTTTGCACCCGCGGCGGCAAGCAGACGCGCTGCGAGCTGCGCGCGCAACGTCGTGTCGCCCCAAGCTGTGGTGACACCAAGGATCTCGAATTCTGGGCTGTGCAGCGCCAGGGTAAGAGCGTAGGCGTCGTCGATGTCGTCCCCAATGTCGGTGTCGAGGATGATCTTCTGGCGCTCGGCGCAGAGGGCAGAAATCGCTGTGAGAAGAAGGATGAACCACAGCGAGAGTATG
>DASQRJ010000170.1:0-2298 GCA_035642955.1 Acidobacteriaceae bacterium | reverse complement strand
GTCGTTGCACGACACGACTATTTTGGCAGTGCGGCCTTCAAACTTGACGTCGAGAGGGTGTCATGAAAGCACGCCGAATCATCGTGTATATCGCGACCAGCGCCGACGGTTACATCGCCAGGCCGGACGGCAGTGTGGAATGGCTCAATCGCCGGCCGGACACGATCGATTACGGAATGAAAGAGTTCTATTCGACGATCGATACCATCCTGTGGGGACGGAAGACGTACGACTGGGTTCTTGCCTATCACAAGAAAAGCAAGAAGAGCGGGATCTTCGACACCAAGGTCGCCAATCTCGTGTTCTCGCGGAAGCCGCCGAAACGGGCAGCTCCGGGCGTGGAATTCGTCTCCGAACCGGTGAAGGCGTTTGCCCAGCGTCTGCGCAGCGCACCGGGAAAACACATCTGGATGATGGGCGGCGGCGAATTGATCGCCTCGTTCCTGGACGCGGGCGAGATCGACGAGTTCGATATCCACGTGATTCCGACCTTCATCGGTGAGGGCATTCCGTTGGTGGCGCCGCGCCATCGGGATATCTCGCTTTACCTGCGTTCCGCCAAGAAGTTTCCCGATGGCGTCGTCCGACTGCGATACGAAATCGCCAGATAGCTCCCGGGAAGACTACGAATCGAACATCTCGTTGATCTCTTTGTAAGGGACGAGATCGTTGGCGAAGGTGAAGGTGCCGTGCTGCTGCATCTCCTGGGCGGCACGGAGGAATGCAGTCAACGCAGCACGCGAGAGGGAACTGCCGACACTGATGCGCTTGACGCCCATAGCGGACAGCGTGGCGAGGTCGAGCTGCACGCCAGAGAGGCCCATCACTACGTTGATGGGGCGATCGACGGAGCTGAGGACCGCGGCGATGTCCTCCCTAGTTCTCAGCCCGGGGGCGTAGAGGACGTCGGCGCCAGCCTCCTGAAATGCCTGCAGGCGGCGGATGGTGTCTTTCAGATCGGGATTGCCGGCGATGAAGTTTTCCGCGCGCGCGGTGAGGATGAAGGGAGCAGGGAGGGCGTGGGCGGCTTCGACCGCCGCACGGACGCGCTCGACGGCATGCTCGAAGGCATAGATTCGGCCTTCCGGGCGTGGCGAAACATCCTCGATGGAGCCGCCGGCGAGGCCGGTGGCGGCGGCCAGCCGGATGGTTTCCGCGCACATCTCCGGGGCGTCGCCAAAGCCGTTTTCCAGATCGGCGCTGACGGGTAGATCCGTTGCGGCGACGAGGTCAGCAATGTGTTTGAGCATGGCGTCGCGGCCCACGGCTCCATCCTGCAGACCGGCGGAGAAGGCATAGCCGGCAGAGGTGGTGGCCAGGGCCTCAAAGCCCAGAAGCGCCAGCATCTTTGCCGTGCCGGCGTCCCAAGGATTGGGGATGATGAATGCCCGGTCGCGCTGATGCAGCGCGCGGAAGAGCGAACCTTTCGCTACCTGCGTGGACATGGCGGCTGCCTCCCTCCTGCTTACTGGTGCTGGGTACCAGTGTCTGGGGACGGCGGCATTCCGCGCAATCCGCAACGTGTCGGCCTTACAGCGGAATCGACTCCGGCGCGCGAAAGTGGGTGGGTGGGAACTCTTTCGGGGATTTCATGCGGCGGTTGGGTTTATAACCATGTGTCGGAACGGTATCGGTATGAGGAGGGTTGGATGGGGCTACGTGTTGCGGTGTGGGGAGTGGTTCTGGTTTGTTCCTTTGCGGGGGTCGCAGGCATGGCGCAGTCGCAGCAACAGCAGCAGCAGGCGTCCTCGCATCTGGGGCAGGTGGCGAAGCGGCATGGCGGCGAAGAGGCGAATGCGCCGAACGGCACCAATGGCAACACGATTCTGACGGACCAGCGCACAGCCTCGCCTGGTGCCGGGCAGGTGCGGGGCGGCAACGGTGTGGCGCTGCCCGATCCGCCGGAGACGGCAAAGCATCCTGTGACCGACACGCTGCACGGCGACACGATTACCGATGACTATCGCTGGCTGGAGAAGCAGCAAGATCCCGAGACGCGTTCGTGGATTCACGAGCAGAACGACTATACGGACAACTATCTGCAGCAGGTGACGATTCGGCCCGAGATCAAAGCAGAGCTGACCAAGCTGGAGCGGGTCGACAGCTATTCGACGCCGGCGAAGCGCGGCAACCTGTATTTCTTCAAAAAGCGGCTCGCCGATGAGAACCAGGGATCAATTTATCTTCGGCACGGCGTCGGCGGCGGGGACGAGCGGCTGGTGGATGCGAGCAAGATGAGCGCGGACCAGAACACGTCGGTCGGCATCCTGGATTCGACGCATGACGGCTCGCTGCTGG
>DASQRJ010000169.1:0-6476 GCA_035642955.1 Acidobacteriaceae bacterium | reverse complement strand
GGCCGTACGCCGTGAGCGAAATCGATGTGGCCCACGATCTTGCGTGAGGGGAGATCGACGATCAGCATCTCGCGCCCGTCGAGCCCCGGCTGGCCGACACCCACATTTCCGTAGATGGGCAGAAACGCGAAGCGCCCGTCGGCGGAGGTCGCGACCTCATGCGCGTGCATGGTGGGGGTGCCCTCGGGGACGACGGCGACCTGTTTGGCGGACGCGGGGTCGACGATGCTGAGGCTGGTGTCGCCCTGATTCACGACCAGTAGGGACTGGGCATGGGCGCCTCCAAGACAGAGGCCACAGACTAGCAGGCAGAGCGCGCAGGACTTTCGCATGAAAAGCACTATAGGCGCATTTCGTACGAAATTGCCGAGGTCAGCCTTTGACGGAGATGTCGGAGAAGGACATTACCGTGGTCCCGCGAACCGGCTGATCGAAGAAGGAGCGGGCGGGCTCGAAGACCGAGAAGAGCAGCAGGCTGTCGATGGATGCGCGTGCCTGCGCGTCGACCTGGCCGGAGAGAACCTTGTAGTCGTAGACGCGGCCGTGACTGTCGACAAAGACCTGCAGGACCACAGGGTTGTTCTGGTCGCAGATTTCGACGTCGGGCTGGAACGAGGAGTAGAGCAGGCGCGGCGTGGTCGAAACCTGCAGCGGCACATCGCGCGCTTCTACCGCTTCGGGCGCGCTGAAGGTGCCGACGAGCCTGGCAGCCGTCCCCACCAGGAAGATGGCGCTGGCGAAGCCCGCGGCGGCGCGTATCAGGAAGGGCTGAAAGGTGTTCTCCCAGCGACTTTGGAAGCGCCCGAGGCGCTCGCGGGTGGAATTGCGGCTCTCCTGCGAGATGGCGACGCGAAGCCGGAGCGCCAGGTCCTCGGGAACCTTGGTGGGGCCGAGATTCGAAACCAGCGCCTGACTTTCCTGCCAGTCAGCGAACTCCGTAGCGCAGCCGCCGCATTCTTCGAGGTGCTTGCCGATTTCGAGCATCTCGGTGCCCGGGACATCGCCGTCCAGATAGCGGGAAAACTGATGCTGGATGTGACTGCAGGTGCTCATTTGGCCTCCCTGAGCGCAGCCAGGGGAGCCCGGTACGCGGCTTTGGATGACCCGTTAGGGGATGAGCAGTCGGGGGAAGAAGTAGAAGGGGTTGCCGAGGCGCGTGCCAGCGGGGCCAGCCGCGCCTTCAGATGAGCCCGGCCACGCATAAGCCGCGACTTGACCGTGCCCAGATGGATGCTGAGGATCTCCGCGATCTCTTCGTAGCCGAAGCCTTCAATGTCGCGCAGGACGATGACGGTCTGGAATGGCTCGGGCACCTCGCGCACGGCGGCTTCTACCTGCTCGCGCATTTCGGCGTGCGCCGCGAGATCGAAGGGCGATTCATGCTGATCGACCAACGTGTCCTTGAGACAGAAGGCTTCGCCATCCTCGGCGGAGAGCTCCTGCTCGATGGTGATTTCCTTGCGTTTGTGCCGGCACCACCAGCGGCGCTGGTTGGAGGCTTCGTGCAGGGCGATGCGGTAGATCCAGGTGCGGAGGCTGGAGTCGCCATGAAAGTTGCCGATGCCGCGGTAGATCTTGATGAAGACATCCTGGGTGATGTCGGCGGCTTCGCAGGGATCGGGAATGGTGCGCGCGATGAGCGAATAGAGCGGGCCGTGATACTGGGCGATCAGCGAGGCAAAGGCCGCTTCCGATCCCGCCTTCAGCTCGGCGATGACCGCGGCCTCTTCCGGCCTGGCCGTCGTCTGCGCTCCAAAAACATTCGCGAAATTTCCCACGGCTGTCCCCGCCTGCATTCCAACGTCCCCCATACATTAACAGGAACAACGGGCACCCCGCCCGCCCACCGGTTTCGTGCGTGGAAGCCACAAATTTGGATGCCGCCGGCGGCTGAGTCGGGCAGTGCTCACTCACTGGTTACTGCCCAACCTGCCTGCTTAGACACCCCGTGCCTGAGGAAAGTTCCTGCCGGTGCGAGTTACTGGGGATTCGCAGGGGCCGGAGCAGGCTTGTGGGCCCGCTTTTTGGCCGTTTTGGCTTTGCTGGCCGGCCCGTCGTCGATCACAGTCTTGGTGGCCGCTGGAGGCGGTGTGGCCACCGCGGGAGCGGTACGCAGACGCACCACTTCGGAATCCTGCGCCTGCGACGACTGCAGCAGCGCTGCGCCGAGCTGGGTGCGGCTGTCCTCCAAGGCGGCGCGCTGGTCTTCGAGCAGGCTGGCATCCCGGGAGGCGCCGGCAAGCTGGGCCGTCTCCGAGACGCGCAGCAGCACATCGTACAGTGCATCCACGTTGCGGTAGACGGCGAAGGCGGGCGATATCTTCGCGGGATCGCTGAGCGCGGTGTTGATGAGGCCGGGCAGCGTGTCCGCGACATCGTTCTGCATCGAGACGATATCGGACATCGTGGTCTGCCGGACATCGCCCGGCGCCTTCCACTTGGGCACATTGATGGCGTCCAGAGTGCGGCGTAGATGGGCCATGGCGATGCTCACCTGCTGGAGCGAATTGCCCAGAGCGAGACTGGCCTGCGTGCGCGGCTGAGCCAGATTGACCGCGGCCTGTGGCGCGGCGGCACGGGCCGGTGGCTGCGCAGCAAACAGAAGGGTGGAAACAAGCGCGACAAAGGGGATGCGAAAGGACAAGAGAAGCCACTCCGGAAGGAACTTGTGAGACGTTTGACGAATCTATCTTACTCGTCGAAAATGATGAGAGTCTTTCCCTTCGCAAAGTGGGCCTGTGGCGCAGCTGGGAGCGCGCTTCCATGGCATGGAAGAGGTCGTCGGTTCGATCCCGACCAGGTCCACCAAACCTTTCAACAACTTTACGTTTTTCGCGATTTTTTTAGGGTCCATTAGGGTCCAATAAGAGACTGTCTCATTTCGCCCCCGTTCCCGCCTGCAACATCGCCGCCACCTTCGACTGCGCTTTCCGCTTGGCCGGAGTGACCGCCTGCGCGTAGACCTCAAGCGTCATCTTCACCGGCGGGACGGATCCGACGCTTCAGGAGTGAATCGGGAGTCTATTGGAAGATGATTGGACTCATTCCAACTTCCGCCTCGCCTTATACGGCTGTAGCCAAGAGGCTAAATGTTACGTCCTCCCTGGAGGGAGGGAGTTCAGGAAAGCGAGCAAGTGAATCCAATTCTCGGCCGCGCCTTTCGGATCGCGTGCTTGGATGAGCGTTGAAGATCCATGCACGCCAAATTGCGGCACGTACTGCGTCTTGACTCCGGCTGGCGATGCAGCGAGGATGGCTCGCGCAGCTTGAACTTCTTCAACAGAAGGGGACGATGTGACATAGATCGGCGCACGCACGTGCGCAGCCGCACGAGCTATCGGGTGGTCATCCCCAAAGTATTCGCCAGGTGAAAACGCAATGACGGCACTAACGTCTGCAGCATGCTTGGCTGCAACCTCGAAGACCAGAGCGGCGGAGTAGCTGCTGCCCCACAGGATGACTGGCAAATGCTGTTTTACGCCCCACTCAAGGGACGCGACGAGATCGGGTTCTGCCTGTTCAAATGTTGCCGGATGTCCAAGCTGATCTGCCGTTTCGTTCGGCCCAAACAAGGAGCCTCCCGACCGTTGGTCAATCGCCAGAGCGGTAAAACCTGCAGACGCAAGTCGCGGAGCGATGGTGGCATATTCCGCTTTGCTGGAATTCGCTTGATGAAAGAGTAGCACTACAGCTTTGGGGTGTTCCGCGGGATAGACAAGCCCAGAGATGGATACGCCATCGCTTGCCTGCAGCGTGATTGGATTTGGCTTCGTTTGACAATGCGAGGCTGTAGACCCTCCGAGTACAACGCCTATCAAAATTAGGCACCTTAGCAGCATGTTTGCTCACTTCCGATCTAGGGTAGACGCAGCTTGGTTGCGATTATGAGAGCCATATACTGCTTGCTTGGTTACAGCTTGCATTGGTCATGGTGCTACCTCGACGGGGTGTGGAGCGTCGTGTTGAACAGGGGCATATCGCCGGTGCAGGTCATCGGTCACTTGCCCGCGAAAGCTAGTATTGGGAAACCGGTGTTTTCGTCATAAGCACGGCAAACCACTCCAGATTCGACACGCGAGTACATAGAGCATAAGCGCTGGAATGGCGCCTGCCTGCCCATCGTGCGGTGTTATCGAGCCTATCTACAAGCTCCCGTGTTCGGCTACTACCGCTGTCGCCGGGCTGGGACGGTTTCCATGGAGACGGTGGCCTAGTTTTGCATTGGCGCATAGCTCGCAAATGAGAACCGCACAATATAAGGCTCATGAGCCGTCCGATTTATTACGGGTGGGAAGTATCCATATACCTCGCGTCCGTTCGGGGCATGTGTTGGTGTGCGTGGCTGCAAGCAGCGTAATTGATGTGTTTCATTTGTAGAAGATGGCTTCGCGCATGTGCCGTCTAAGAAAGTTTATAGTTTCCTTCTCAAACCAAGGGTTTTTTCGCAGCCATATATCGTTGCGCGGCGAAGGATGAACGATGGGCAAATAGCCACTATCGCAATACTCTTTCCATGCGCGGACGGTATCGGTAAGCGTTTTTCTTCGCCGATTGCCAAGATAATAGGCTTGCGCATACTGTCCAATCAATACGGTGAGCCTGATGTTTGGTAAATGCTGAAGAATCTTTTTGTGCCACAAAGGCGCGCATTCAGGGCGCGGCGGCAGATCGCCCGATGTGCCTTTGCCCGGATAACAAAATCCCATCGGCATGATGGCGAATTTACTTTCATCGTAAAACTGTTCTTTGGTTGCACCTAGCCAATTACGCAACCGATCGCCTGAAGCATCGTTCCAGGGGATACCCGATGTATGAACTTTCGTGCCCGGCGCTTGGCCTATCAACAAAACCCGCGCCTGACTATTCGCAACACGAAGTATCGGGTTAGGGCTAAAAGGTAAATGCGCTGCACACTCAGTGCAGGCGCGAACTTCTTCAAGAAGAGCTGGAAAAGCTGTCATTTATTTGTCGGACTCCGAGTTCCAAATGTAGATGGTTACCCTGCATGGCGTCCCTTAGAAAAGTACCTGTCTCAGGTTCGAGCGTTCGCAATGCGTTCCTTCCAGAACGCGGGAAGAAGTGCGAGTTGTGCGACACGCTCCTGTGTCTCGTAGTTCACTTTGCTAAGAAGGCTGTAGTGCCAGATATCGGCGACGCTGACTCTTTGCGGTGCGCGGGTTACAATCGCGATTTCATCCCCTGAGGAGAGCGTACCTTCCTGGAGAACCGAGGCATACCAGCCGGGAAGGCTCTGCTTGACAAAGAGCGCAACTATATCCGGCCGGCCAAATCTGAGCTGGAGCTTATAGCACGGACTCCGTGGCTGTCGTATCTGGAGCAAGGCGCCTCCGATTCGGATTACATCCCCGATGCAGAGATCCATTTCATATATCCCTTCCGACGTGATGTTCTCTCCGAAGCTGCCCGGAGGAAGAAAATCGACCTTCAGTACGTCCATCCACACCTTGTAATGTTCTCGTGGATAGAAGTACACAGCCTTGTCTAATCCTCCGTGCACCTTGAGATCTCCCTGAGCATCACCCTCCAAACCCAGTTGGCGCGCAACAACAGTTCCAGCTACGGGCTCCTTGAAAAAGCCCGTAGTGATGATTTCCTCACCGAACCTCACCTCTCGCAGAGCACCGCTGACGTTGATCGAGTAAACCTTCCCTGGGTTTTCCACCAGGCCATCACTATGCCGCTCCCCTGAGGAGCGAACAGGTCCGTTCAACATATCCCATCCCCTTCAAGACGCTGATCGAACTCGATCCCGAGTTCCATTCGACCTTCCGCTGTTTAGATCTTCGCAGAAGATTGCTATCGCGATCCTCATGGTTCCTACCCGTTTGAGGGCAATGACTGCAGATGTTGAGGTGAGCGAATGTGGATGTGTTGCGCCGATCGCGCCCCTAACCCCATCAACTTTTTCATCAAAAGGAAAACGTATGCCCATGCTTAACCTAAAGACCGTAAAGAGCGCACTGTTGACGGCTGCCGTGCTTACCTTCGCCGCCGGCGTCGCTCATGCCCAGGCCGGACTGAGTGACCTCCAGATTGCGCATGCCGCTTACACGGCGGACGTCATCGATATCGAGTACGCCAAGATCGCCCTCGCCAAGACGAAGAACCCGGAGGTGCGCCAATTTGCCGAATTGATGATCCGCGACCACTCGGCTGTGAATGAGGGTGCGGGCGCACTTCTCACCAAGTTGAAGGTTAAGCCTGAGGACAATGCGTTCAGCCAGGCGTTGAACTCCGGCGCCAAGGGCTTCGCCTTCGAGCCGTCGCGAATTGAAGTACGCGCCGGCGATACCGTCGAATGGATCAATCGGGATTCGCCCCGCATACGGCGACAGCGGACAACAATCGATGGGACACCGGGTTACTGAAGAACAAGGCAACCGGTCGCTTGGTGATGATGCAGACGGGCGAGTTCGCTTACCATTGCACGTCCCATCCGCAGATGAAAGGCATCA
>DASQRJ010000168.1:0-5959 GCA_035642955.1 Acidobacteriaceae bacterium | reverse complement strand
GTGGATCGGGAGACGGGGATGGTGATGAACATGGCCGACCTGGATGCGTTGGTGGGTGATTCCGTGGTCGAGAGATTTCATCTGATGAACCTGAATATGGATCCGCTCTTTGAGCAGACTGTGCCGACAACCGAGAACCTGTGCCGGGCCATTCATCGTCTGGTAGCCGACCGCTTGCCAGCCGGCAAACTCGACCGGATACGCATCGAGGAGACGGAGAACAATTTTTTTGAGTATGCGGGGGAGGCAGCGCGTGGCTAAAGGGAGACGTGCGGAAGCACACGCGGGAGCGACGATCCAGCCGATTCACAACGTCGCCCTCAACAGAATGGAAGCCAATCCTGGTGCGAGCGCGAAGGGGTTGGAGCGGTACACGACGCAGCAGATCTACGCAGAGCTGCTGGCGCGCTTCGATGAAGACCCCACCCGCGATGGATTGCTGAAGACACCGGAGCGCGTGGAGAAGGCGATGACCTTCCTGACCCAGGGCTACCATCAGGATCCGCAGGAGATTCTGCGCGCCGCTTTGTTTGATGTGGATTACGACGAGATGGTGATGGTGAAGGACATTGAGATGTACTCGCTGTGCGAGCATCACATGCTGCCATTCTTCGGCAAGGTGCACATCGCCTACATTCCCCAGGGCAAGGTTGTGGGGTTGAGCAAGCTGCCGCGCCTGGTGGATGTGTTTGCGCGGCGGCTCCAGGTGCAGGAGCGCATGACGCGCGAGATTGCAAGCGCCTTGCAGGAAGCGATTGCGCCGCAGGGTGTCGGCGTGGTGGTGGAGGCGCGCCATCTCTGCATGATGATGCGCGGGGTCGAGAAGCAGAACTCATCGACCGTAACCTCCTCGATGTCCGGGGTTTTCCTCGAAGACAAGACGCGCGCGGAGTTCCTGTCACTGGTGCGTGATCACGGCCGGAACAGCTTCTAGTTCGCTGACCGTTATAGTGGGGAAGTGAACGGCCTGCTGATTCTCGACAAGCCGATGGGCATGACCTCCCACGATGTGGTGGCGCGCACGCGCCGCATCGTGAATGAGCGCTCGATCGGGCATCTGGGTACGCTCGATCCGATGGCCACCGGCGTGTTGCCGTTGCTGCTGGGCCGCTATACGCGGCTGGCGCAGTTCTTCGGCCGCATGGAGAAGAGCTACACCGGCACCATCCGCTTCGGTCAGGCGACGGACACCTACGATGCCGAAGGCGAACCGGTTGGCGAGCGGATGCCCGTATCGCTCGATGCGGAAGCGCTCGCGGAACACGCGGCCCACTTCAACGGCGAGCTTCTGCAGACGCCGCCCGCGTACAGTGCGAAAAAGATTGGCGGCCGCGCGGCGTATTCGCGTGCGCGCGCTGGAGAGGACGTGGAGCTTGCCCCGGTGCGCATCGTCGTCCATGAGTTCGCCATCACCTCGGTCGATGGAGACACCGCAGCGTTTCGCGCAACCGTCTCCGCCGGCGGATATATCCGCTCGCTCGCGCACGATCTGGGCCAGCGCGTGGGCTGTGGCGCGCACCTGGCATCGCTGCGACGCGTTGCCGCAGGACCATTCTGCGCCGATGCGGCGCTGTCGCTGGGGGAACTGGAAGCGCTGGCAGAGGCTGGAGATCTGGAGCGGCATCTGCCGCACCCGCGCACGCTGCTGCCGGAGTTTCCTTCGACCACGGCGGACGCACACACGGCGGGACGCATGCGCAATGGCGCGCTGTGCAATCTGGCCGACTTTTCCGCTGCCCCGCGCGTCAAGGTATTCGCGAGCCGGCACGAGCTTATCGGTATTGCCCAGCGGGTCGCGGGCACGCTCTTTCAGCCGCTCGTAGTGATTGGGTGACGGTGATTGGATGACGCTGATTGAGTGAGGCGGCGCGTCTAATTCTTATGCAGCAGCGGCGTGACCAGCGGCAGCAGATTGCGGGCCACCTGCTGATTTCCCTGCGCAGTGGCGTGGATGCCATCCGGCTGCATGCTGCCGGCGGTGCCATACACATCCTGAAGCAGGAAGGGAAGCAGCGGCACATGATACTGCCTGGCCAGCAACGCGTAGCTCTGGTTGAACTGCCGGATATAGTCGGCGCCATAGTTGGGCGGCAAGGTGATGCCTCCCAGCACGACTTTGATCCCGGCGCGTTGCAGGGTGGAGACCATCTGATCGAGATTCTTGCGCGTGCTGTCAATCGGCAGGCCACGGAGACCGTCGTTGCCGCCGAAAGCAACGATAACCAGGACGGGTTTGAGGGAAACCACATCGTCGAGGCGTTCGACGCCATCCTTTGTCGTGTTGCCGCTCACGCCGGCGTTGATCACGTGGTAGTGAAAGCCTTGGGCGTTGAGATCCTGTTCCAGAAAATCCGGATAACTATTTCCCGCGTCCGTACCGTAGCCTGCAGTCAGGCTGTCGCCAAAGGCGACAATGACCGGGCGATCGTCTTTGGCCGGAGGTGCGGGCTGCGGCGATACAGCGGCAGACGGTGTCGGGGCAGATGGTGTCGCGGCGGGTTCAGGCGCCGGCTTTTGCTTGCAGCCGACCATGGCCACTGCAAGCACAGCGGCGAGAAAAAACCGCAGACGGGAACTGCAAGGGTGCATCACACGTTCAATTTAGCAGCAGACAGCCGGCAGCACGCAGGCGCGGAACGCAAAGGGGCGGCATGATCGAAGTGCGGGGCTTGAAGAAGTCGATCCACAACGGCACCAATCTGGTGGAGATTTTGCGGGGCATTGACCTGACCATTCCCGGAGGGCAGTTTGCCGCGATCATGGGCGCCTCGGGCAGCGGCAAAAGCACGCTGTTGGGACTGCTGGCGGGGTTGGACGCTCCCACCGAGGGTGAGGTGATCCTGGATGGAACGCCGATCTCACATATGAACGAGGATGAGCTGGCGGAGATTCGCGGCAGCAAGCTTGGGTTTGTCTTCCAGTCCTACCAGCTCATCCCCATGCTCACCGCTCTGGAGAATGTTCTGCTGCCCTTTGAGCTCAATGGCTCCTCGAATGGCTTGGGCAACGGACGCAGCCGCGCCACGGAACTGCTGGACAGTGTGGGGCTGGCCGATCGCCGCCATCATTATCCGGTGCAACTCTCCGGCGGCGAGCAGCAGCGTGTCGCTCTGGCCCGTGCCTTCATGCTGGAGCCGCCCATCGTGCTGGCGGACGAGCCGACCGGCAACCTTGATTCGCAGAATGGGGAGCATGTGCTGAACCTGTTGCTCCAGCGTCATCGCGAGAGCCGCGCCACGCTGGTGATGGTGACGCATGACCCGCAGGTCTCTGCGCGAGCGGAACGGCGCATCGTGCTGCGTGACGGCCTGGTTATTGAAGACCGATTGGCCACGCAACCGGCGGCTGCGGCGGAGGCACATCTGTGAATAGCGCGCTGAACCAGTATGCCGGACGCTCTCTCGGCTGGGACACTGCTCTGCGCATCGCGTGGCGCGAGTTTCAGGCCGCGCCGGCCAAGTTTTTGTTTGTGATCGTGTCGGTGGCAATTGGAGTGGCCGCGCTGACCGGTGTGCGCGGCTTCACCGACTCCTTCCAGAAGGCGCTGCTGGGCCAGGCGCGGACCATCATGGCTGCCGATGTCTCCGCCCGCATCTTCCGCCAGCCATCTGCGAAGGAGACCGCCGACCTGAACGCTCTGCATGTGCAGCGCACCCAGGTGACCGAGATGGTGTCCATGGCGTCGACGCCGTCGGATCCCATCCCGCTGCTGGTCTCACTGAAGGCAGTCGATCCCTCGCAGTATCCCTTCTATGGCGCATACCGGCTGCGTCCCGCGGGCACATTGCGCCAGGAACTGACGCCGCAAACCGTTCTGGTGGGTGACGATCTGCTGATCCGTCTGCGCGCGCGGATTGGCGACTCGCTCAAGGTAGGCAACAGCACCTTTCGCATCGCCGGCGTGATCGAGCGTGAGCCGGACCGCATGAATTCCAGCATGGGCATCGGGCCGCGCGTATTGATCACCCGGCAGGGTCTGGCAGCGAGTGGGCTGCTGCAGCCGGGCAGCCGTGCCGGAGAGCGCTTCCTGATGCGGCTCAATCCGGACTCAACCAATGTGAAAGATCTGCACACGCAGGTGGAGAAGATTCTTCCAGAGGCGCAGGTGACGGATTTTCGCGAAGCGAATCCCTCGCTGACGCAGGGTCTGGATCGGGCGAGCAGCATGTTGAGCCTGATCTGTCTGGTCGCGATGGTGCTGGGCGCGATCGGTGTCGCCATGTCCATGCGCGCGCATCTGGAACAGCGGATGGACATTCTGGCCACCATGAAATCCATTGGGGCTCGATCGTCTGACGTTCTGCGGATCTATCTTCTGCAGACGCTGCTCCTCGGGCTGGCCGGCGGTCTGGTGGGCGTGGTGGCAGGCTTTGGCGTGGAGTGGACGATTCCGTTGCTGGCCGCAAAGTTGTTGCCGATCGAGCCGATGCTCCGCCTGCCGATACGCGCGGGCCTTGCCGGGTTGGGTACCGGCATGCTCACTACGCTGCTCTTCTGCCTGCCGCCACTGCTCGATATCCGTCATGTGAAACCGAGCCTGGTGCTGCGCCGCCAGGTGGAGGCGCAGCCGGAGATAACGCTTGCGGAGCGCTGGCAGCGGCGTCGCGTGCAATGGATCACGACCGCCGTCATCCTGCTTGCGCTGGCGGGCATTGCCGCGGGACTCACCAGCTCGCTCACGGTGGCGGTGTGGTTCACGGTTGCGCTGGTTACGCTGCTGCTCTTCATTACGCTTCTGGCGCGCACCCTGCTGCGCCTCTTGCGCAATGGACTTGCGCGCACGCGGCTGAGCCTGCCTTCTGCCCTGCGCCATGGGCTATCGAACCTTTACCGGCCTGGGAACCAATCGATTGCCGTGCTCACGGCGCTGGGCGCAGGCATCATGCTCATCCTCACCGTGTTTCTGATGCAGAACGCTGTCTTGCGTGATTTGCAGGAGACCCTCGGCAAAGGCCTGCCCAATATCTTCCTCATCGATATCGCGACGGATGAGTTGGAGGGCGTCTCCTCGCTGATCGGCAAACAGCCAGGTGTCCATGGTCCCTTGGAACGGCTGCCACTGGTCGCGGGACGGCTGGCTGAAGTCAATGGGAAGAATGGCGCTCAACTGAAGCAGGAGAAGATGCCGCGGCATTTGCTGCAATCGGTCACCCTCACCTGGTCGGACACGGTGCCTGTGGGTGCGAAGGTGCGCGCGGGTGCATGGTGGCAATCAGGGGTGGAAGGCAAAGTCGCGGTCAGTGAGGGCCTCGCCAGAAGGATGCATGTGGGTGTGGGCTCGACCATGGTCTTCACCGCGCAGGAACGGCGCATTCCAGTCACCGTGGCCGCGCTCTATGCCAACGACGGACAACACGTCTTCGCGCGCAGCGAGTTCGTTCTTTCCCAGCGTTCCCTGGCTCATCTGCCGGTGGTCTGGTATGGCGCCGTGCATGTGGATACAGCGCAGATCCCGCAGATGCAGCGCGCGCTCTTTGCTGCCTACCCCACCGTCACTGTCATCAACATCGCGGATCTGCTGGACACGGTGGCAGGCCTGGTCCATCAGATCACGATTATCGTGCGCTTCCTCGCCGCATTTTCCATCCTCTCCGGACTGGTGATTCTTGCTTCCAGCGTAGCCAGCACGCGCTTTCGCCGCATCCGGGAGGTGGTGGTGTTGAAGACGCTGGGAGCGCGTCGCGCCCGCATCGCTGCCGTCTTCGGCGTGGAGTTTACCGTCCTCGGCCTGCTCGCAGGCGTGGTCGGCGTGATCTTCGCCAACCTTCTCACCTTCATTCTGCTGCACCGGCTCGATGTGCCCTATCGCGTCCAGTGGGTGGCTGGCATCGCCTCCGCAGCCGGTACTGCCGTGTTAGCTGTGTTCACCGGCTGGCTCGTCAGCATCCGGATTCTCGCCCAGCGGCCGCTGGAAGTGCTGCGAGAGGAGTAGCCGGCCCAGCTCGAGCGGGCTGGGCGG
>DASQRJ010000167.1:0-3049 GCA_035642955.1 Acidobacteriaceae bacterium | reverse complement strand
CATCGGGCGGTACCGTGCAAGCCTATTAAGAACGGTCTGCACCTTATACCGAAAATGCTCCTACCGAAAATGATCTAGGAACAATCCGCTTGACAGAGGCAGGACAAATTGTCCATCCTTACATAGTTTATCTATGTAGTCTGCCTATGCAAGAACGGAGCGCACCGCATGCCTCAGGACCGTGATGAAATTCCCCCGGGAACGCTCTATCTGCTGATCCTGAAGACTCTGGCCCGCAATGGCGAGCTGCACGGCTTTGAAATCGCCAACTCCATCCAGCAGACCACCGGCGATGTGCTGCAGGTGGAAGAAGGGTCGCTCTATCCGGCGCTGCAGCGCATGCTCATCAAGGGCTGGGTCGTCGCGCGCTGGGGCACCACCGCCGGCAACCGCCGCGCCCGCTACTACCAGCTCACCGCCGCCGGCCGCAAACAACTCACCGTCGAGATCTCCCAGTTCGAGCGCGTGATGGGCGCGATCGCACGGGTGATTCAAACCGCCTGATAAGAGGTCACAGCCATGGAATGGCTCCGCGAGTTCTTTCGACGCATCGGGATGCTGCGGCACCGCGACCAGGTTGCGAGCGAGTTGCAGGAAGAGATGCAGCTTCACCTCGACCTGCGCTGCCAGCAGCAGGTGGAATCGGGTGTCGCGCCCAACGATGCGGCCGCCGCCGCGCAGCGCCGCTTCGGCAACGCCACCTTATTACGTGAGCGCAGCTATACGGCATGGGGCTGGAGCTGGCTCGAAGGATTTCTTCAGGATGTGATCTACGGCCTGCGCGCGATGCTGCGCTCGCCCGGCGTCACCATCGTGGCCCTGCTCTCGCTCGCCCTCGGCATCGGCGCCAACACCGCCATCTTCAGCCTGATGGACGCCGTCATGCTGCGGTCGCTCCCAGTCAAAGACCCAGGAAAGCTGCTGCTGCTGGGAACCGGCGAGGTCTTGGGCGGCACGAACTCCTTCGGCAACACCTTTCTCTATTCCTACCCCTTCTATCGCCAGATGCAGCAGCGCAACCAGGTCTTCTCCGACGTTGCCGCGTTCCTCAGCCTGCACAATGACGTTCATGGTTTAGTCGAAGGACGGAAAGAGATCGAGCCCATGCAGGTGCAACTGGTCTCGGGCACATATTTCTCGACCCTGGGTGTGCAGGCGATGCGGGGCCGCATGCTCACCGGCGAGGACGACCGGATCGAAGGCGGCAATCCAGTCGCCGTGGTCAGCAATGCGTGGTGGAAGCGCAGCCTGGCAAGCGATCCAGCGGTTCTGAGCAAGCGGCTGGAGATCGGCTCGACAAGTTTCAGCATCGTCGGCGTGGCTCCACCGGAGTTCTTCGGCACCATGGTAGGCGAGTCTCCGGACATCTGGATTCCACTCTCGATGATGAGGGAGGTTCCGCCGCACTATGGGAGCTATACCGACAACTCCGCGGACTGGCTGGAAATCTTCGGACGATTGAAGCCGGGTGTGAGCGTCGCGCAGGCGACGACGAACGTGAACCTGCTCTTCCAGCAAATCCTGCTTGGCTACGCCGGCGGATCCCCGAGTCAGAAGGATCTGGCAATGCTGAAACAGGCCCACGTCGAACTCACCCCCATGGCTAGGGGACTCTCCAGCCTTCGTGCGGAATTCTCCAGTCCCCTGAAGATCATGATGGCCATCGTCGGTCTGGTCCTGCTGATCGCCTGCGCCAACATCGCCAACCTGCTTCTGGCGCGCTCCACCGCACGCGCGCACGAGTTTGCGGTGCGCCAGGCGCTCGGCGCGCAGCGCGGGCGTCTGGTTCGACAGTTGCTCACTGAGAGCCTGATGCTTGCCGTCACCGGCGGCGCGCTCGGCGTCGTGCTCGCAGCAGGAGCCAGCCGTCTGCTCCTGCGCATGGTCTCGACCGGCGCGGAGGTTGTGCCCCTCAATCTCTCGATCGATACCCGCATGCTGCTGTTTACCCTCGTAATCACGCTGGCGACGGCGCTCTTGTTCGGCACCATCCCCGCATTCCGCGCCACCAGGCTGGAGCTGACCGCGACGCTCAAGGACGGACGCGGAACTACCCGCTCCCGCACCCGTAGCCCTCTCGCCCGCGTGCTGGTCATCTCACAAGTTGCCCTTTCTCTCGTCCTCGTCGTGGGTGCCGGCCTCTTTCTGCGCAGCCTGGTGAACCTGATCCGCGTCGACACTGGCTTCAATAAGGAGAACGTGCTTCGTCTGCAGACCGATGCCAGCTCGGCGGGATACAAGTCCGACGACCCGCGGCTGCAAAGCCTTTATCGGCAGATCGAGGCGCGTGTCGCTGCTCTTCCCGGCGTACGCGCCGCAAGCTTTTCCACGTCCACCTTTCATGAGGGCACTTGGGGCACCAGCGTATTCACCGCGGGCGATCACATGGAGCAGATCAAGGAGGTGGAACACAACATCGTCGGCAATGGCTACTTTGCGACCATGCAGATTCCGGTGCTCGCGGGTCGTACCTTTGGCTCGCAGGATACGCCGGCCTCGCAAAAGGTTGCCGTCATCAGCGAAGGGATGGCGCGCACCCTGTTTCCCCAGGGTTCGCCCATCGGCCGCCGCTTCGGCATGGAAGATCCCAAAAACGCCAACGACTTTGAAGTCATCGGCGTCGCGAAGGATGTGAAGTTCCACGATTTGCAGGAAAGTGACAACATCCTAGATTACCTGGCCGCCGTGCAGCAGGCCATCCACGATGTGGACCACAACCTGCCCATCAGCAATGTCACCACGCTCGACGAACAGGTGGCCCGCTCCTACACCGACGAGCGCCTGGTGGCGCAGCTCTCCATCTTCTTCGGCCTGCTCGCCGTCTTCCTCTCCGCCATCGGCATCTACGGCCTGATGTCTTACGTCGTCAGCCGGCGGACCAACGAGATCGGCATCCGCATGGCTCTGGGCGCGGACCGCATGCACGTACGCTGGCTGGTACTGCGCGAGGTCCTCATCCTGGTGGCGATCGGCGTCGCCATCGGCACGCCGGCAGCGCTGCTCTCGAGCCGCCTGGTGACCAGCATGCTCTTTGGGCTGCACGGCCATG
>DASQRJ010000166.1:0-4210 GCA_035642955.1 Acidobacteriaceae bacterium | reverse complement strand
GCCGCACGTTGTCTCTCCCGTGCCTGTTGTATTCCGCCGAATCGCACCAGCGCTTTCCTCCGCGCTTCCGCCTCCGGCATTCCCTGCCGCATGTTCTCTTCCACGGCCATTTCCACGTGGCTGGCAAGCTCCGCCTCCATTTCCGACTCCCGCTCCTGCTTATGAAAGAACGACAGCATTCGGTTCCATCCCTCTCGCATCGCACCCATCACAGCTCTCCTTCCGCCGGCATCGCCAGCATCCGGCCCATCACATTGGAGAGCCGCTGCCAGTACGCCGCATCTTTTGCCAATTGTTTGCGGCCGCTCCTGGTGATCACGTAGAACTTGGCTTTGCGATTGTTTTCCGAGGTGCCCCATTGCGCGGAGATCCATCCCCGCTGCTGCAGCCGCACCAGAGAAGCGTAGATCGTCCCCTGATTCAGCAGAATTTCGTCGCCGCTCAACTGCTCAATACGACGGGCAATGCCGTAGCCATGCAGCGATCCCATCGTGGCCAGCGTCTGCAACACCATCAAGTCCAGAGTTCCCTGCAGCAAGTCCAGCTTTGCGTCGCCCATTCCGCTCCTCCTGTGTGAATGCCACATAAGTATGGCACATGATCCTGTGGCGTGACCACAGGAAAAAGAAAATACTTGCCGGTGGCGCAAATCGCCTGATTTCTCGCGATCGCGTCTCTATGCTTTGCGGCCTATTTTTGGATAAAGAATTCGTTCATCAAAGGCGCGCTGGCAGCCGCTCCGGGTGGGTTCGATAGCCCCAGCAGTTCCATTTCCGTGCGCAATAAGCTCTGGTGCTGATACACCGTGCTGGAGCTTTGCCGGAATCCTGCCGTCACCCCTGGTCCCCACAGCACGCATGCGACGTGGCCGCCGCCGTGGGTGGTATCGCTGCTAGCGGCTTCGTCGAAATCCACAATCAGGACCCCGTCGCCTCCTGGCTCAAATGCCGAGTTGGTCGACAACGGTCCAATCACCTTCGACTGCAGCCACGTATCCGCCTGCTGCGCCGTTCCGTTGTGCGCGTCGTGATTCACATCCGGAACAATGAAGGAGTACTCCGGCAGCGTCCCGTTTGCCAGGTCAGCGGCAAACTGCGTGAACGGCCACATGTGCGCCTTCGCCACGGTGGTATCACCGGCGATGTCCGAAAGCATCGCGAAGGGATTGTGGCGGATCACATACGCTCCCGTATTTCCGCCCAAATACCCTTGCGTGATTCCCTCCGCATAAATCCGGAACGACACCCCTGCCGACAACATGCGACGCGCAATGTTGTCCACATTCCACACTTTTGTCGAACTGTCGTTGTTGGTCAAAATCTGCCCCGTCGTCAGCATGAAATAGTTGCCGATCGAGGGATGCGTATTCGCGTAATAATGTGTTGCCAGCGCTCCGTTACTAATCAGGTTGTTCAGGTTCGGCCAAACCGTCGTCTGACCCACCACACTGGAGGAGCCGCGGTTTTCTTCCATCACCAGAATCAGATGTTTGCTATGTGGGGTCTGCGCCTGCACTGTGATCGATGCGGTGCCCGACTTGGTCGCATCTTCCGTGCTGGCCGCCGTCACCGTGATCGATCCAGCCGATGCTGGTGCCGTGAACAGTCCGCTCGAATCGATCGTGCCGCCGCTCGCCGTCCACTTCACCGTGGAGCTGAAAGTTCCTGTACCGTGCACCGTCGCCGTGCATTGGGAGGTTGCATTCGTCGCAATCGTCGAAGGACTGCACGTCACCGCCACCGAAGAAATCGTCGGCGGGCTCGATGGCATGGCCACCATTACGGCTGCAGTCCCGGATTTGCTGGAATCTTCACTGCTGGTCGCGGTCACAGTCACCGTGGCCGCCGAGTTCGGCGCTGTCAGCATCCCGTTCGCGTCGATTGTCCCGCCGCTCGCCGTCCACGTCACCATCGAGCTATACATTCCCGTTCCCTGCACGGTGGCGTTGCACTGCGAGGTAGCTCCCGTAGAGATAGAAGAAGGCGTGCACACCACCGAAACCGAGGAGATAATGGGCGGGGTGGTCATGGTCTTTCCCCCAACAGAACCGCCGCCGCAACCCGCTACCAGCAACACCAGCAGCGATGCCGACATCACCGATGCAGGCCGCAACTTCAATCCGCTCGCTCTATCGTTGGCTTTCTCCGCAACTTTCCTCAATGGAAAATCCGCACGCAAGCTGCGCCTGATCCGCATACCTCAATGCTATGCACCCCCCGCCGCCCGCGTCCACATTTCTACTGCAAATCATGCGCCAGCATCACCCTTGCCAAGCCATGCCCAATCTTCGGCAAGTCCTAAACGCGCTTCGTCGGGATCAGTACGGTCAGCGCGTCGGGCACCACTTCCATACGCACCGGAAGCGTGCCCAGCCATTCGCCGTCCGCCTCGACAAAAAGCTCCTCGCTCGAGCCTTGCAACCCGTAGCATTCCACGGACTCGCACTCCACCAGTTCAATCGGGCTTATGTAGCGATGGCGTCGCAACAGCACCGCGAGCATAAATCGCAGGTAGCGAACGCGACTGCGCGTCTTCAACGCAATCACGTGCAGCCTGGGATTTGTGATTGCGGCTCCCGGCGCCAGGGTTCGAAGCGCGCGGCCGAAATCCGTGATGCGCACCGCCAGAATCTGCGACACTTTCTCCACTCTGGGCGATGCGTTGCCGCTCTCCTGAAAGCACGCCGCAAACGTCGGATATTTGTGCGTCACCCATAGGCGAAACGCCTCCACCACGTACAGGGCATACCCGAATCGCTGTTTCAGCTTCGGATTCAGCCGGCCCATAAACAGCGCATCCGCCCCAATGCCGGCCGCCACGATAAAGTATCGCGACCGCGGTTTGCCCTCGCTGTCCTGGTAGAACACCTCGCCCACGGCAACCCGCACCGGCGTCGCACCCAAAAGCATCTTGACCGCCTTGACCGGCGACCCTGGCAGCCCCAGGTCCGTGGCCAGCGCATTCGCAGTTCCCATGGGAATGACACCCAGCGCCGTCGATCCACCCACGAGCTGCTGCAACGACTCATGCACGGTGCCGTCGCCGCCACAGGCGAGGATGGTATCGTAACCCTCTTCCATCGCCGCGTGCGCCTGCGCTCCCGCGCTCTCCGGCGACTCGGTGGCAATCACCTTCACTTCCACGCCCGATCCGCGAAGTACCGACACCACCTCCACGATCACTGCGGCTCGCCGCGCCGGACGCTGTCCGGAGGCAGGGTTATAAATCAGCGCAACTCGACGCATCCAATCCGCCGCCTATCGCCACCCGCACCCCGCGAGCGGTCGAAGTATTCTTACACGCCTCTGCCATCCGTCGATGTGAACAGCCTGTGAACTCCGCTGCGGTTATCCCGGGTGCACCGGCCTTCTCCGTCGAGCACTGCGCCGATCGCCGCTCTCTGCTAGCCTAAATGTTTGCAGGTTGAGCGACGGAGAAGAGTGTATGGCTTTCAAATTTAAAGGGGTCGACTTTATCGGCTTCGACACCCTGCTGAGCGAGGATGAGCGGCTCGTCCGCGATACCGCCCGCCAATTTATTGAGGATAACCTCATCCCCATTATTGAGGAATGCAACCGAGAAGGCCGCTTCCCCAAGGAATTGATCCGTCCCATGGGCGAGCTTGGCTTTTACGGCGCCACCATCGAAGGCTACGGTTGTGCCGGCATGAACAATGTCGAGTATGGGCTGGTCATGCAGGAAACCGAGCGCGGCGACTCCGGCGTGCGCAGTTTTGTCAGCGTGCAGTCCGCCCTGTGCATGTATCCGATCCACGCCTTCGGCAGCGACGAACAGAAGAACGAATGGCTGCCGCAAATGGCCACCGGAGAAAAACTCGGCTGCTTCGGCCTCACTGAGCCCGACTTTGGATCGAACCCGGGCGGTATGCGCACCCGCGCCAAAAAAGCTGGCGGCGACTACATCCTGAACGGCGAAAAAATGTGGATCACCAGCGGCACGCTGGCCGATGTAGCCATCATCTGGGCCAAGGTCGACGACGAAGACGGTCGCGTCCGTGGATTTCTGGTCGACAGCAAACTCCCCGGCTTCAGTGCCTACGACGTGCATGGCAAGTGGTCGCTGCGCGCCTCTGTCACCTCCGGCCTCTCCATGCAGGATGTGCGGGTGCCCGCTTCCGCCATGATGCCCGGTGCCGACGGATTAAGAGCCGCGCTCATGTGTCTCAACCAGGCGCGATATGGAATCGGCT
>DASQRJ010000165.1:0-10216 GCA_035642955.1 Acidobacteriaceae bacterium | reverse complement strand
CTCGCCGCATTTTCCATCCTCTCCGGACTGGTGATTCTTGCTTCCAGCGTAGCCAGCACGCGCTTTCGCCGCATCCGAGAGGTGGTGGTGTTGAAGACGCTGGGAGCGCGCCGCGCCCGCATCGCTGCCGTCTTCGGCGTGGAGTTTACCGTCCTCGGCCTGCTCGCGGGAGTGGTGGGCGTGATCTTCGCCAACCTTCTCACCTTCATTCTGCTGCACCGGCTCGATGTGCCCTATCGCGTCCAGTGGGTGGCCGGCATCGCCTCCGCAGCCGGTACAGCCTTGTTAGCCGTGTTCACCGGGTGGCTCGTCAGTATCCGGATTCTCGCCCAGCGGCCGCTGGAAGTGCTGCGAGAGGAGTAGCCGGCCCAGCTCGAGCGGGCTGGGCGGTCCATCGTCCGGCGGAACGTCGCCGTTGCCACCGTCATCGCTGCCGCGATCCGGATTGCGGTCCACAGGCGCCCACTTGCGCGCCATCAGCGGTACCAGAAAGAGAACGGCAAACACCGTCGTGACGGTACCGCCGACCACGACACGCGCCAACGGCTTTTGCGTTTGCGAGCCGATGCCGGAGGCGATCGCCGCGGGCAGCAATCCGAGACCTGCTGCCATGCAGGCCATGACGATCGGGCGCATCTCATCGATCGCGCCCAGGAAGACGCCGCGCTCGCGGCCATGATCGTGTTGCTGATGGCGCAGCCCGGTCAGGAAGACCACCGTGCACAGTGTGTTCAGGCCGAGCAGCGAAGTGAAACCTACCGCCGCCGAGATGCTGAAGGAGGTGTGGGTGAGTCCGAGGGTAAAGATGCCGCCGATAGCTCCAAACGGAAGCGTTGCCAGCACGATCAGCGCATCTCGGAACGATTGGAAGAGCAGGTAAAGCAGCAGCAGCACAATGAGCAGGGAGACGGGCACAATGAAAGCCAGGCGGTGCAGCTCCTTTTGCAGGCTGTCGTACTCGCCGGCCCAGGTGTAGGTGTAGCCGGAGGGCAGCTTCACTTCTCGCGCGAGAACGCTCTTCAGTTCCTCGATGGTGCTCTGCAGGTCGCGGCCGCGCACGCTGAACTTGATGGGAATATAGCGTCTTCCGCCCTCGCGATAGATCGTGAAAGCGCCGTTGTGCAGCGCGACATTGGCCACGTTGCCGAGCGGGATCTGATTGCCGTCCGGCGTGGGCAGCAGGATCTTACGAATGGCCTCCGGAGTGTCACGGAACTGCGGACTGAAGCGAACCGCGAAATCAAAGCGCCGTTCGCCTTCGATAATCTGCGTGACAGCGGCTCCGCCGACTGCTGCCTGCACGGCGTTGTTTATATCCACCGCTGCAATGCCATAGCGCGCGGCTTCTGCGCGGTCGATGGAAATGAGCAGGCTCGGCTGACCGCCAACGTCGAAGACGCCGATGTCGGTGACGCCCTTCACCCTGGTCATCACCTGATCGATCTTGTCCGCGGTATTGGTGAGCGTCTCGAAGTCATCGCCGAAGAGCTTCAGCGAGTTTTCACCCTTCACCCCGGACATCGCCTCTTCCACGTTGTCCTGGATGTTTTGCGAAAAGTTGAAGTCGATGCCCGGATATTGCTGAAACTTCTTTTGAATCGCGGCGATCAGCTCTTCCTTCTCGCCGTGGAACTGGGGCCGCCATTCGCCGGCGCGCTTCAGATCGGCGAGGAGCTCGATGTTGTTGAAGGTGCTGACGTCGGTGCCGTCGTCAGGGCGACCCATCTGTGACAAGCACTGCGTGACCTCGGGAAAACTGCGCAATACACTGCGCAACTGGTCGGCCAGATCCGCGGATTGCGGGAAGGCCATATCCTGCTGCATGGTTGCGCGAATCCACAGGTTGCCTTCTTCGAGCGCCGGCAGGAACTCACCGCCGATATGGGTGAATGCGAAGGCCGCACCAGCCAGAAGGAGGATGGCGACGGTCCAGACCAGGAGGGAGCTCTTCAGCGTGAACCGCAAAGCCCGCTCATAAAGGCGGCGTATGTTCGCAATGAGGAAAGTATCCTTACCCGAGACCTGCTTCGGCGAAGAGAGGAAGCATAGGACCGGAGCGAAGAGAAATGCATAGAGCAGCGCGCCTATCAGCGCGAAGCCATATGCCTGTGACATGGGAGCGAAGATCTTTCCCGGCACTCCCTGCATGGTGAAGAGCGGGATGAAGGAAACCAGAATGATGAGCGTAGCGAAGATGACCGGCCGGGAGCCGTCACCGACGCCGGCGACGATCACATCCGAGAGCGTTTCGCCGTGACGGCGCCGGCTCAGCTTGCGGTAGACGTTTTCCAGAATAATGATCGACGCGTCCACCAGAATGCCGAAGTCGATGGCGCCGATGGAGATGAGGTTGGCCGAGCTGCCCTCCAGCACCATCAGACTGAAGGCGAAGAGCAGAGCGAAGGGAATGGTGAGAGCCGCGATGGTGGTAATGCGGGCGTCGCCCAGCGTGACGAAGAGCACGATGGTGACCAGGATCATCCCCATCAGGACGATGTGCTGCACCGTCTCCGTCGTGCGGTTCACCAGCCGGCTGCGGTCGTAGATGGTCTTGATCTGCATGCCGGGTGGCAGCAGGTTGCCGGAATTGAGCTCGTCGATCTTTTTGCGCAGCGCCTTCAGCGCGGGCAGCGATTGTTCGCCCTTCTGCAGCAGCACAATGCCTTCCACGATGTCCGGGTTCTCGTTGTAGCCAACCTTGCCCAGCCGTGGCAGATGTCCCTCTTTCACCGTAGCGACGTCGCGCAGCAGGACGGGCGTGCCGTTGTGCTCGGCGACGACGATGTTGTTCATATCGGCGAGCGATTTCAGCAGCCCGATGCCGCGCACGTTCACGCTCTGGCTGCCCATGGTCAGGTAGTTGCCGCCGGCGTTGGCGTTGCTGTTCTGGATCGCGTTGACCACCTGGGTCATGGTGACGCCCATGGCCAGCAGGTGGTTGGGATCGATCTCGGCCTGGTACTGCCGCGTGGTCCCGCCGAAGGTGGCGACATCGATAATTCCGGGCACGGACTTGATCTGTCGAACGACGAACCAATCCTGCTCGGCCTTCAGCTCGTTGAGGCTGTAACTGGGTCCGATGAGCTGATAGCGATAGATCTCACCGACCGGCGATTCGGGTGAGAGCTGAGGCTGAAGATTGTTCGGCAGTGTGAGCGACTGCAGCCGGTTGAGCGCCTCCTGGCGATCCACGAAGTAGGACGAGTTGAAATCGAAGTACAGCTTGACGTCGCTGAGTCCGAAGATGCTGATGGAGCGAATCCCGGTCAGCTTCGGTGTACCGTTCAGCACCGCCTCCACCGGGATGGTGACCTGCTGCTCCATCTCTTCCGCGGACCACGCCGGGTTCTGGGTGATGAACTCGACCAGCGGCGGCGAGGGATCGGGATAGGCCTCGATGTCGAGCTGCGAAAACGCAAATCCGCCCGCGGCCAGCGCCACCAGGAAGAGGATCAGGACAATGGTGCGGTACTGCAGCAGTGCGCGTGTGAATCCCTGCATGTTATTCCGACCCCGCGCCACGAAGGAGTTCAGCACCGGTGCTGATCACGCGGTCGCCTTCGCTCAAGCCGCCAGTGATCTCCGCGGTGGTGTCATGAGCTTCGCCTACCTGCACATCGCGACGAACATATTTGTTTTCGCCTGTTTGTAGATACACATAGGTGCTGATCCCATCCCGGATGACCGCCGTCGCGGGCACCACAATCGCGCTGCGGCTTCGATCCGTAATCGAGACGGTCGCGTACATCTGCGGTTTGAGCCGGTGATGTGGATTGGGCAGCACCACCCGCACCTTGAGGGTGAGGCTTTGCGGATCCACTGCGTCGGAGATGTTGTCGACGACTCCATGGAGCACGGTATCGGGATAGCCGTTGACGCGCACCTCGACCGGCTGACCGCGATGGACCGACTGAACATCGCGCGGATACAGATCGGCGACGACCCAGACATCGTTGATGTTCGCGATGGTCGCGATTGAGGTCGCGTTGTCGAGCGAGCGTTGCAACTCGCCGCTGGCGGTGTTCACGTCCAGCACAACTCCGTCAATGGGTGACCGGATGGCGACCAGATCCGAAGTATCCGACGCCTTGTAACCAAGGATCTGCAGTGTCTCGAGAGCACGGGAGAGCTCGGCGTGCGCCGCCGCATCCACGGCATTGAGATCGTCGTAGTCCTTCTGCGCCAGGACCTCGTGCTGCAGCAGGTCCTTCGCGCGATTCAACTGCAGATCGGCCCGTGCCGTCTCGATCTTCGCCTTCTCATAGTCCGATCTTGCTTGCTGCAGGTCCGTGCTTTGCAGCATGCCGACAACCTGCCCCTTCGAGATTTCCTGGCCGGGGAGGACTTTGAGTGCGAGAACGCGTCCGCTGATAGGCGGATAGATGTGTACTACCGTCGTCGGATTTGCCTGAATGCGCGCAGCCAGCGTCAGCTGGTCGTGGACCGGCTGGTAGTGTGCAATCACGGTATCCAGAACCCGGTATTGCGGAGCTGGCGTGTCGGCCGCATCGCTCTGCTTGTGCCCTTCGCAGCCGGTAACAAGTAAGAGCGCGGTGGCAGTCAAGAGAAGGGAACAGAGTTGCAAAGGTCTCATGGGAGAATCTCCGTAGCGGCGGCAAAGCTGACTTGATGCAGGCTGAGCCAAACCTGCATATTCGCGTTCAAGGCGTCCAGGTTCACCTGCCGGTAGTCCTGCAAGGCGTTCAGGTAATCGAGCAGCGTGGTGCCGCCGTGGCGATAGCTGTACTCCAGGTTGTCGCGCACTTCATGCGCTTCCTGCAGGTAATGGCCGTTGTAGCGGCGAGCCAGCGAGAGTGCATCTTCATAGCCCGCCCAGGCCTGATCGACGTCGGAGACCACCTGGTTGCGCGCGGCGGTCTCCGAAAAGCGGCTGGCCTGCGCTTCATACTTGGTGCGGGCTTTCTCGCCCTGATTGCGATCGAAGATGCGAAGCGGAATCCCGATCTGGAAACCGGCCGAGTCAAACGTGCCGGCGCGATCGTACTCGCCTTCAAGGGTGGGGTCGGTGGTGCCATCGGCGTACGCCAGTTTCACATTTGCGTCGGCCAGGTGGACGGACTGCTGTGCAGCAAGGTAATCCGGACGCGCCTGCAGCGCCTTCTGTTCGGTGTCGGCAAGCGTCGCGGTGATGGGTGGAGGATCGAGCAAGCCGGTGATGTCGAAGCCCGGGCGAGGGCGGTCGTAGCCAAGCAAGGTCTGCAACTGGTCGGAGGCCTGGACCAGGTTGGTGTGTGCGTTGTCGTAATCGGATTCGAACTGCGCCAGTTGCAGATCCAGTCGCTTGAAATCGGTGGCGCTGATATCGCCTGCTCGCAGCCGCTCGCGGCTCAGATCGATGGTCTTGCGATAGTCATCCAGGTTCTGCTTTGCCAGGTCGAAGGCGCCTTTTGCGCCCAGCATCTGGGTGAACGCGGTTTTCACGGCAAGCTCCGCCTGGCGCAGCTGATCGGCATATTGGCTGCGCGTCACATCGGTAGTGGAGTGCGCGATATCCAGCCGCCAGCGACGCTTCTGTCCGCGCTCGAACAAGCGCGAAACCTGCCCGGAGTAGAAGTACGGATTGTTCGAATTGGCCGCGAGCGATACATCGGAGCCGGTGAGGTTGAAGCTGGGATTGACGCGCAGCCCCGCGGTGATCTCTGACTGCTTGGTGGCGGTCACGTGAGCGTCCGCCGCAAGCAGGGCGGGATTCTGCGCGCGGGCGAGATCGACCGCCTGCTGCATGGTGAGCGGAGCGGGAGTCTGCGCAAGACATGCGCTACTGGCGAGCAGCAGGAGCGCGGGAGCCCAGCGTCTCATCAGGGAGATGACTCCGCTTGCTCGCCGGCATGCGAGTAGGGAATTCGATTGAGCTTCGAACAAATGTACCTCTAAGGGGCAACCATGGCCGCGGCCAATAGCGCGGGTTGGGAATCTCGTGATTATCGAAATGCAGAGTGGACGGCGCCGTGCGAACGTGGACCGCGGCAGCGCTGGCCTTCGCCTAAAGCGCGACCGGCGGAGGGCGCGCGTCGATCGGCAACCGCGTGCCCGCCAGTTGCACCATCACCTTCGCATCCTCCGCAACCGGGCGGCTTGGCCCCATGCGCAAGGGGTCGGCGAAGAGATCCATCCACGCCATGGTGGAAGGCAGAAGGGCTGGCGCCGGCTGGGAGCTGTCAAAAGGATCGTGAAGGCGAAGTGCGCGCTCGGCGTCACGCGGCGCCGCGCACATGGCGATATCGTCGGTGAGCGAAATCACCGGAAAAAGCAGGATTACCAGCAGCAGGAGCGCCGTGAATTGCAGCCGGCGCGATGGCAGCAGAGGATCGGGCTCACAGGTGCGGGTGCGCCATGCGTGCGTCGACCACGCTGCAAGCAGCGACAGCCCCAGCACCAGCCACAAGCAATTGAGAACTATCTCCACGCCTGCTCGTGATTGTAATCGAAACCGCGTCTCCGCATTGATTTCGGAGCGTTAAGGCACTGTAACGAAAGGGCTGGCAGAGACGAAGGATTGACCACCGCCGCCGCTGCACTTATGATCGTAAAGGCGCGCTGTATGGCGCGCTCTAGCCTGCATTGCCCCCTCGTTCAATGGTAGGACAGCTGCCTCTGGAGCAGCCTATCGGGGTTCGAATCCCTGGGGGGCAACCAAACCGAACGTCCCGTTCGAACCATCCTTCAAGTAGCCGAACCATCCTTCAAGAAGCGCCGTTCCGGAGCGTACCTCCGCGTTATCGGCGAATCATCCGGCGTCCTCTCGCCCGAACATCGAGTCCATGTCATTTGGAGGGTCGCTTCTGCCGGCCCTGCGGCGCTCCGGTCGTCTGGCGGACGATCAGGCTGGTCTCGACCATACGCGCGGTATGGCGCGCGGAGCCGGACTCGATGCGCTGACGAAGCGTAGCGAATGCGACCTGCGCTATGTCGGTGCAGGACATCCGCACCGTGGTGAGGGGTGGCAGCATGAACTGGGCGATCTGCACATCGTCGAAGCCGATGACGGATAGGTCGCCCGGCGCTTGCTTGCCTGCCTCAAAGAGGCAGTGCAGCACGCCGATTGCGGTCAGATCGTTGGAACAGACGACTGCCGTCGGCGGATTGGCTCGCGCCAGCAGCTTCGTCATCGCTGCCATGCCGCCTTCCAGCGTGTGGTCCCCTTCAATCATGAGTTCGGAGCGCGGTTTCAATTGGCACGAGCGCATGGCTTTCTCAAAGGCATCGCGCCGAAACCGTGCCGAGGCTTGCTCCAGGGGGCCGCTGACAAAGGCGATCGCCCGATGCCCCAAATCCACCAGGTGCGCAACCGCCTGCCGTATTCCTTCGTCGTAATTCACGCGCACTGCGTCGATCTTGGGAAAGGCCGGAGCGCCATCCATCACGACCAGCGGTACAGCATGCGTTGCCAGCTCTTCGAGGATCGGCGCCTCGCGGCCGAACATCATCACCGCGACCCCATCGACCTTGCGCTGCAACATGCGGCGCACCGACATCGCGATACCAGCCGCGTCATTGGGCGTGGAGGCAAGCAGCACCTCATAGCCGCCTTCGACCGCGAACTGCTCGAAGCGCTGAATCAGCTCAGGGAAAAACGGGTTTGTGATCTCCGTAACCATGAGGCCGATGATGTGGCTGCGGCCGGAGACAAGAGCGCGGGCCTGCGGATCGGGCTGATAGTTGAGCTCGCGGACAGCACGCCAGACGCGGTCTGCCATATCGAGGTTCACCGTGCCTTTGCTATTTGTGACACGAGAGACGGTGGAGATGGAGACGCCGGCGCGGCGCGCCACATCGCGGATGTCCATACGGGCGCGCGGCTTTTCCACTCTTGCACGCTTCTGCATGGGGACGAGTATAGAGGCTGGCCGATTCCAGGCCCGCCGGTAATCGTCACAATCTGCGGGGGCATCTCACCCAGGGAAAACGTTTCCAACTCCACCGACGCTGTGCGATACTGCTCGGCGCGGCGCTTGCCATTCGATCACGCCGCCAATCTTCCGTAAGGATTTTTGTATGCGTCTGGAAGCCCTCCGCTCCGCTGTCCTGGAGGCCAATCTCGAACTGGTTCGCCAAGGTTTGATCCTCTACACCTTCGGCAATGCCAGCGGCGTGGACCGGGAGAGCGGAGTGGTGGCCATCAAGCCGAGCGGCGTGCCCTACGAAGAGCTGAAGCCTGCCGATCTGGTGTTGACGGATCTGGATGGAACGGTGGTCGAAGGCACCTTGCGCCCCTCCTCCGATTTGGCGACGCATCTCTTGCTCTATCGGGCCTTTCCTGCGATCGGTGGCGTCGCGCACACGCATTCGGAGTTTGCCACCGCATGGGCACAGGCGGGTCGCGAGATTCCCGCATACGGCACCACCCATGCTGACTATTTCCACGGCCCGGTTCCGGTGACCGAGGAACTGACCGCCGATGAGGTCGGCGGCGATTATGTGTTGAACACCGGCCACGCCATCGTGCGCCGCTTTACTCGTGGCGCAACCCATGGCGCAACTTCCATCGATCCGCTCGCTGTGCCGGCCGTGCTGGTTGCAGGCCACGCTCCGTTCTGCTGGGGAAGCACGCCGGCGGATGCTGCACACAATGCCGTCGTCCTCGAGGCCGTCGCGCGCATGGCCTACTACACCGCGACACTCAACGCGTCCTGCTCCGGCGTGGCCCAGCATCTGCTGGACCGCCATTACCTGCGCAAGCACGGCGCCGGCAAGACCTATGGACAGTAGAGGAGCTGACCGCACCCTGTCTCGCTATGCCGACTAGCATGCTGTCACAACTCGCTCTCGTCGTTGCTGCCGCGCAGCAGGCCGGCCCATCGCTGGCGCGCCTCGATTCCGTTGACATCCTGGTCATCACAATCTACTTCGGCATCGTCATCTTCATCGGCTTTTACCTCAAGGGCTCTTCCAATACGAGCGAAGAGTTCTTTATGGCGGGGCGAGAGATGACGGCGTGGATCGCCGGACTGAGCTTTGTTTCCGCCAACCTTGGCTCGCTCGAACTCATGGGCTGGGCTGCCGCCGCCTACCAGTACGGCATTCTGGCGACGCACTGGTATTGGATCGGCGCCATCCCCGCGATGCTCTTCCTCGGCATCGTCATGATGCCGTTCTATTACATCTCGAAGACGCATTCCGTTCCGGGCTATCTGCAGTTGCGCTATGGCGATGCCACCCGCGCGCTCTCCGCCGTCACCTTCGCCGCCATGACCGTGCTGATGAGCGGCATCAATATGTACTCCATGGCGCTGGTGATGAAGGTAGTGCTGGGCTGGAACCTGAACTTCTCCATCTGGGTCAGCTCCATCACGGTCGCTGTCTATGTCATGCTGGGCGGCCTGCGCTCGGCCATCTTCAATGAAGTCCTGCAGTTCATCCTCATCTGGGTGGGCGCGGCGATCGTGCCCATCCTGGGTCTGATCGAGGTGGGCGGCTGGACCAATCTGCGCCACCAGATCGCCGCCAACCTGGGTCGTACGGACTACGTACATATGTGGAGCGGGCTCGGGCACTTCAATACCAACCCGATGGGTGTGCACTGGACGGGCATCGTCTTCGGCCTGGGCTTCGTCGTCGCCTTCGGCTACTGGACCACCGATTTTCTCGTCGTCCAGCGCGTACTGTCAGCGGACAACATGCGTTCCGCGCGCATGGCTCCCATCATCGGCGCCGCATTCAAGATGGCGGTGCCCTTCATCGTGATCCTGCCCGGCCTCCTGGCGCTCTCGGTGCTGCCCTTCCACCTGGTGGGCGAGTCGCAGGCCGTAGCGTCGCACATGCACAGCTACAACGAGGTGTTGCCGCTGATGCTGGTTCACTACTGTGGCCCCGGTCTCCTGGGCCTCGGCGTCACAGCGCTTATCGCCGGCTTTATGTCCGGGATGGCGGGCAACGTCAGCGCCTTTTCGACCGTCTGGACCTATGACCTCTACGGCGCCTTTCTCCACAAGAAGGCGACCGACAGCCATTACGTGAAGATGGGCCGCGCATCGACGCTCATCGGCGTGCTGGTCTCCATCGGAACCGCATATCTGGTGCAAAACGCGCCCAGCATCATGGATTACGTGCAGGCGCTCTTCTCCTTTTTCATCGCGCCGCTCTTCGGCACCGTGATTCTCGGAATGCTGTGGACCCGCGCGACGAAGCAGGGCGGCTTTTGGGGATTGCTGGCGGGCACTATGACCTCCATCGGCCTCTGGGCCTGGGTGCGCGC
>DASQRJ010000164.1:0-3033 GCA_035642955.1 Acidobacteriaceae bacterium | reverse complement strand
TCTCCGGATCGATCTGCGCCGATTGCACATCCACCGGAATATCCAGCCAGCAGGGACCGGGCCTGCCGTTTTGCGCGAGATACCAGGCGCGCTCGAGATGATAGGCGATGGAGTCCGGCTCGTCGATGAAGACGGAATACTTGGTAATGCCCTTCACCATGCGGATGATGTCGACTTCCTGATCGCCGAGCTGACGCAGGTCGGTCAGGCCATAAGTGGCCATGCAGGTTTCGCGCTTTACCTGCCCTGAGAGGATCAACATCGGGATCGAATCGGTCCAGGCGCCGAAGACGCCATTCAGCGCATTGATGCCCCCTGGGCCGGTGGTCACATTCAGCACGCCGGGAGCATTCGCAATGCGCGCATAGCCTTCGGCGGCCATTGCTGCGGCCTGCTCATGATGGGTGCAGATGTACTGGAGACCAGAGGTGCCGATGGAGTCGTTGAGGTGCATGGCGCCGCCGCCGGTGACTAGAAAAACGTGGCGTGCGCCCCAATCTTTCAGCCTGCTGAATACATAGTCCGATAATTTCACTCGTGCAACACCATTCACGCTCGGGGATAAGAGGCTAGTCAGGACAATTATATTCACCGTCAGAGGTGCAGAGTTTCGCGCGGGTCGCATGCGGCACCAGCAGGGGTGGCGTTCTGTGTAGCCGATGAGTTCCCGTCGCGATTTGACGCCAAGGGTTAACGCGTCGAAGAATCCTGGCAAATTCCTATCCTTTGCTGGTTGCGGCGTTAGTAGTTGCGGCGGGCGTTGCCGGAAGCGCGGGCATCCTCCGAATTGCTCCTTCCTGCGTGCGCAATGTCGGTCATCCGGCGGCGAAAGGTAGCAGATGAAATGACACGAAGGTGGAGCTGGAAGATGAAATCGCAGCGCTGTGGCGCGGATCATTTCGGGAAATGAGTACCGTTGTCACGGTCATGCGCGGAAGGTGGGAGGGCCGGCCGGATGGTGGCGGTGGGAGGATCGTTTTGCGGCATCCGGCTGCGGAGAACGGTCATGAAAGCAGCATTCGGTATTTTGGCTTTATATGTCAGCATTCCGCTGGCGATTGTGGCGGCGCAAAGTGTTGTGGCACACGAGGCAGCGCTCCAGCAGAACGCGACGCGTGCGGCGGTAGCTCAAGCGGCTCCGGCTGCGAGCGTAACGACGCGATAAACCGGACTGTGGGCTGCTCTATGCAGCAGCGATGCGGCGGGTGAGGTCCTCCTGCTCGCGCTGCGACTCGGCGCCGATGGTGAAGGCGTCGAGCACACCGCTACCGAGCGCGAAACGCACTGCCTCCGATGGCCGGTCGCGCATCGCGCCCTGGCCGAGAATCTTCATGCCGACGATGCCGGTGCCTGCCTTACGCATCTGCTTGATGACGCCGATGACGGTGTCGGCATCGCTATCCATGTAGGCGCCGACCGGGTTCAGCCGGACGAGATCGATATCCACCCAATCCGATGCCGCAGCCGCGGCGCGGAGCGCCTCGATGCTGTGGCAGGAAACGCCGTGGGCACGGATGATGCCCTTCTGCTTGGCCTCGGAGAGCACATCCATGACACCGCGATAGCGCGTTGTCCAGTCGTCCTCCGTAACGCAGTGAATCAGCAGGATATCGATGTAATCGGTACCCAGTTCGCGCCGGAAGCGGTCAAGGTCGGCGCGGACTTCCTTCGGATCGCGGTGATCGGTCTTGGTGAGTACGGTCACCTTGTCCCGCGGCAGTTGCTTGATAGCTGCGGCAACATAAGGATGGCTGCCGTAGGAGTCGGCGGTGTCGAAAAAGCGAAGGCCGTTTTCGTGATAGCCATCGAGCATGAGAGTGACGAGAGGGCTGGTGCCGAGACGCGTCTGATTCGACTCCCCGCCGCCGCCGATGGTGCCGGTGCCCATGGCCAGACGGCTGGTGCGGATGCCGGTACGGCCGAGAACGACGTCATCGTGCGCGCGGTATTTGCCGGAGGGTGGGGGTAGTACAAGGCGGGCGGACCGCGCGGTTTTACTGGCGATCCAGGTGGCTGCCAATCCGGAGGCGGAGCGGCGAAGGAAGTCTCTGCGCAGCATAGACGTACTCCTTTGCAAGACAGGATACTCCCAGGACTCTGCCCCTGTTGTGAATGGCAGCAGCTACTTGCGCAGGATTATTGAGGTCCTGAAAGTGAAGCGTCCTGGAGGATAACGAAGCGGCCGTCGGCATTGCGCTCGATGGTGGGCGCATAGGTGCCGAGAAGCTGGCGCCGCCACCATTTGCCAGTAGCGCGCTTTTCGGCCATCGACGTGAACCAGTACTGCCAGAGAACAGCGCGAAGATACTTTGGAGGGTTAGCAGCGAACGGATTTCCGGCGAAAAGCTGGAGGACATCGCGGTCGTTGGTGAGCAGAAGCTCCTCAGTGCGAGGCACGATGGGGTACTCCGGCCATGCTCCGAGCGAGGCGAACCAGAGGTTCCAGTCGAAGCGTGGCTGATAGGGTGCGTAGAGCCCAGGGGCTGAGGAAAGGTCCTGTGGCTTGTAGCGGAAGGGATAGGCGGTCCAGGTGAGGCCGTCTTGGGAGCCCTGGAACTCGATCTCGTAGCGGTGTGGTGTCATCACGGCGAAGAGGCCGTATTGGTTGGCGATACGGAATGGCTCAAGGGCGACGATGGGTTCGCCGGGCAGCGGCTCTGCACGCCAGATCATATGTATCAACAAGAGCGACGTGTCATAGAAGACCCAGGTGAGCATGACAGCGGTGACAGCAAGGCGCAGCGCTCCGAGATGACGGCGAACGGCGGTGCGCGGGCGGGTAATGGACGTTTCAACCTCGGCTTCGCTATCGCTTGTGACTTCGTCCTCCAGCGACGCGGGCTCGGGAAGTTCCGGGAAGCGGTTGCGAAAACGGGTGGGAAGAAAACGACGCAGCAGGCGGTCGTCGAGCAGCAATACCCCGAGCACGAGCACTAGATAGTTGAGGAAGGTGTAGTTGGCGGTGAGGATGACGCCAGCTTGCCACAGGGTGACGATGCAGAAACATGCGATGCGCCAGCGCCTCGGCAAAAA
>DASQRJ010000163.1:0-5048 GCA_035642955.1 Acidobacteriaceae bacterium | reverse complement strand
CCGGTCTGGGAAGCGTGGACGTCGCTCAACTGATCAACAACTGGCAGAGCGGCAGCGCGGGCGGCGCCGCCACTGTCACTGTGGCACTGACGGAAGCGGGGCAGCCGATCAGCTCCTTCCCCCATAACGCTCCGGTTCAGTTGAACCTGAGCGTGACCGGGAGTGCGGGAACTCCGACCGGAGACGTCCAGATCTCAGCTCCTTGGAACGGAAGGGCGAATGGCGGCATTGGCCCGCTGACCTTGAACAACGGAGTGGCGACCTCCCCGGGCTTCGGCGGATTCTTACCGGGCGGGAGCTATTCGCTGGTTGCGCGCTATGCGGGCGATTCCAACTATGCGGCAACCGTGACGTCGATTCCCATCCACGTCTCCCCGGTGGCCTCAAAACTGGTGATCGAGGCTACGGATGCCGCCAACAACCCATTGCCGGTCTACAACGGCCAGTCGCTGGCTTACGGCACGAATGTGCACTTTGCCTTCTTTGTCCTGGACGCTGCGACCAATGACGATCCGTTCTCGGCCACCGGGAATGTGGTGCTGACCGACAACGGGAGGCAACTGGCGGTTCTGCCGTTGGATGCGGAGGGCTTCGCCAGCTTCAGCAGCACGCACCTTGCGGCCGGATTGCACAGCTTCAATGCCAGCTACAGCGGCGACTCCACCTTCAACGCATCAACGCTCACCCCTCCGGCGCCTTCGGTGACGATAGCGGGCGTCCCCACGACGACCTCGCTGGTCTCGACCGACCCGAATCCATCGTCAGCAAACAATACGCTGGTGCTGGTGGCCACGGTGACTCCCAATCAGGTCTGCAGCCCGCTGGCGCCTTGTCCTACGGGAGCTGCCCCGGGAGGCAAGGTACGGTTCAAGAACGGGAATAGGAATCTGGGAACGGTGGCGCTGAATCTAGGCGTCAACACCGGAACGAGCCCATCGTCCTCCGCGACTCTAACGCTCATTCGCAACACCCTCACCGCGGGCAGCGGCAACTCGATCACCGCTACGTACATTCCGGATAGCACGGGAAACTATCTTGGATCCTCTTCCCCTTCGGTGCTGGTCCAGGTTGGGACAGGAACCGGCGCTCTGAGGACTACTACCGGACTCTCGACGACCCCGGCAAACGCGGTCAACTTCGTCAACACCTCGAACCTGGTCTTTGTCGCAACCGTCAGCAATTCGGTGGGCCGCCGCGCAGCGCCAACCGGTACGGTGACCTTCTTCTCCAACGGCACGTCATTAGGATCCGAGGCGCTGGACCTTGCCGGCATAGCGGCGATCGCCATTCCGCAAAATAACGGGCTGCTGGCGTTGCCCCTGGGACAGAGCAATATCGAGGCCCAGTACAGCGGCGACTCCACGCACGCGCCGTCCAGCGCGGTCTATGCCATCAACGTCTATAGCCAGGGCTCGACGCCCGACTTCGCGATGCAGAGCAACGTGACCTCCCAGGTCATCACTGCATCGAGCAAGTCGGCCAACTTCACGGTGCAGTTCACGTCGGTGAACAACTTCGCGCCGCTGGGGATCCCGATCGCGCTTTCGTATACGGCGCCGACCGGGATTACCTGCACCAGCTCACCGACGGCTCCGAACTTCGGCAAGGCCCTCTACGCCACGGTGACCACCACCTGCAGGGCTGCCAGAGGCGTCACGGTGGGAGAACTGGTCACACCTGCACGGGGAAATCCAAGGGGAAATCCAGGGGGATCGTGGATGGCGGAGGGTGGCGCCGCACTGGCCTTCGTCTTCCTTTTCGGCATGCCAGCACGGCGGCGTAAGTGGCAGTCGGTGATCGGTTCGCTAGCGCTGATTGTGGTGGCCTTTGGCATGACGGGCTGTGGCACGTCGGTGTCCAAAGATTTGGGCCTGCCCTTCAACAGCAAAGCGGCAACTCCGGACGCAACCACGCTGGCTCCCGGTACCTACACGGTGATCGTGACCGGCACTGCGAGCGTCCTCGCGAACTCCCAGGCGAGCACTACGGTGAACGTCGTGCACAATCTGCCGCTGAAGATTGTGGTGCAGTAGCCGCAACTGGAGCGCTCACTCGGAAGGGCAGGTACGGGTGTGCCCTTTCCGTTTTAACGACTTTTTTACGGACTATTGTGCTTGCCGCCAGCGAAGCCGGGAAGATGCGGTAGGTGACGGTGCAACCTGGCGTAGAGGAGAGCGCTTCGAATGAATTTGTCCTCGGACAATCGCTCCACGTAGAGTGGGGACGACAGTGCATTGGGCAGCGCAGTCAAAGGGGACCGAAATCATGGCGCTACATCTGAAACACATTACGGCGATTGTGTTGATTGGCGATGGGCTGCTGGCGTTGGTGAGTCCGGAACGGGATGCCCTGGCCTGGCGCATGGGGCCGGAGCCGTTTCGCTCGTTGATGAGTTACATGGCCAGGCGGCCGGCGCTGACGCGTTGGGTGGGAGCCACACAGATTGCGGTGGGTATCTGGTGGATGCTGCGCGAAGAACCAGCGGCGCCACCGCGCGCGGCGTAGGACACGAGTCAAGTTTTTTTGCAGGCGCCGACCGAACGGCAACAGCTCATGTGGTCGTACTTTTAGAAGAAAGGCCACACCAAGAGGAATCCAGCGGACTCCCGACGTCAGAGAAATGCTTTCGTCGTCTTACGTCCGTTCAAATCGAAACTGCTGTCCAATTCTGGCCAATAAATAACCAAACAGCCCGGGAACGGCTAGAACTTCGCGGGCGGTATCGCTATTATGAGCGCAATCCTATGCTGAACCGGCGAAAGTTCCTGGCTCTCTCAGCGGCGGCGTGGCCAGCGATGGCCCTCGGCGCAGGCAAGCATATTCCTCTTGGCGTGCAGCTTTACACGATTCGCAGCCTGGTGAAGGACAACAATCTGCCGGCACTGCTCAAGCAGATTCGCGCGATTGGCTATGAAGAGGTCGAGCTGTACTCGGATCTCTACACCAAGCGCACCGCCAGTGAGCTTTCGACGACCTTGCGCCGAGCCAGACTGTCAGCGGTGAGCGGGCATTTCAACTACGACGACTTCGTCTCAAAGATTCCGTACGCACGCCGGCTGGGAGTGAAGTGGATGGTGTGCCCGATCCTGCCCAAGGCACAGTGGGGCTCACCCGAGGGTTTTCGCCGCGCGGCTGCCGCCTTCAATCAATGGGGCAAACAATGTCAACAACATGGCATGCGCTTCGCCTTCCATAATCACAACTACGAGTTTCAGGATCTGAAGGGTACGACGGGCTTCGACATCCTGGTGAAGGAAACGGATCCCGATCTGGTCTGGCTGGAACTGGATACCTACTGGATTGCGCAGGCGGGCCGCGACCCGGTGCTGCTGCTGAATCAACTGGGAAGGCGCGTTCGTCTGCTGCACCTGAAAGATCGTCAGGCCGGATTCCCCACATCGCAGGTGCTGGACGATTCGGCCGCACACTTCTCCGAAGTGGGCAACGGCACGATTGCGTGGAGACCGCTGCTTGCCCTGGCACAGAAGCTCGGCATCGAGCACTACTTTGTCGAACAGGACAAGAGCGATAAGTCGCCCATGGACAGCCTGAAGATCAGCTACAGCTTTCTGCGCAAGATTCTGAACTAACTGCAAAGCGCTGTTAGAGCCTTGGTGCGATGCTCCAGTCGCACGGCACTGCCGCGCGCCGTTCGCTGCTCTCTCGCGCCCATTCCAGCAGACGCAGGACGCGCCATGCGTCAACCAGCGTGACGGCCTGTTCGGCTTTGCCCAGAAGCGTGTCGCGCACGTTGGCGTAGAAGCCGCGGTAGTCGCCGGGGAGTGTGGGCACGGTGGTGTGTTCGGTTGCGCTGTTTGCGTCGAGCGTGGTGATGGCGCCCCATGCGCTTTCCGGGTCCGTGCCCCAGGGCGAGCTTTTGAAGAGGTCGCCGGCGCGGAGCTTGTCTTCCTGCGGGTCGAGGTTGTCCTTGCGATAGCTGCCGCGCGTGCCTTCGACGAGAAAGCGGACGGCGGGAAGCGGCGAGAGCGATGTAGACCGCAGCCAAACCGTGATCTCGGGATAGTAGAGGCGCAGGTCGAAGGCGTCATCGACGCGGGAGCCGGCGCGCTCCGAGCGCACGTCGCCCCATACGGCGGTTGGCAGGCCGAAGAGGAGAAGCGCCTGATCCCCAAGGTGCGAGCCGAGGTCGAGCAGGATGCCGTTGCCGTGCCCGGACTCTTCGCGCCACGCGCCCGGCTTCGGCGTGGGGCGGAAGCGGTCGAAGTGCGACTCGAAGGTACGCACGGCGCCGAGCCGATCTCCTTTCAGCAGTTGCTGCACGGTCAGGAAATCGCCATCCCAGCGGCGATTGTGATAGACGAAGACGCGGCGACCGGTCTCGCGAACCACGGGAAAGAGCGAAGCGGCTTCAGTGGAGGAGACAGCGACCGGCTTGTCGATGACCACATGCTTTCCGGCGCGCAGGCACTGCTCCGCCAGGGGCACGTGGGTGTCATTGGGGGTGGCGACGACGACCACGTCGAGCTTTGCCTGCTGCAGCATAGCGTCCAGCGAAGGGTAGACGGGCACGTGCGGATATGCCTTCTGCGCGGTATCGCCTTTGCGCTGGACGATACCGCTGAGTTCGAGGCCATCGGTTGCGTCGATGACGGCGGAATGAAAGACGCGGCCAGCGAGGCCGAAGCCGATTACGCCACAGCGGATAGGTTCAGTCACGGTCAATCGCGATCCTCCGGCCCTGCTTCATCGAGGTTGGTTTCGGCCGAGCATTCGGTGAGCAGCATCATGGAGCGTCCGGCGACGATGACGCTCTCGTCCACTTTACGGCGCTGAAACTCTTCATGCAGATCATCCGTGTTCATCATGCACTCCCAGTATCCATTGCAGGGGCAGGGAGGCAGCTTGAACTCGACGCCCTCATGGTACGCGTTTATCAGGATGAGGAAGGAATCGTCCATGATGGGGTTGCCGTGCGTATCCTTGGTGTTCAGAGTGCGGCCATTGAGCATGAAGCTGAGACTGCGTCCCCAGGGCGCGTTCCATGCGCCTTCGTCCAGCTCCGCGCCGCTGGCTTCAAACCAGGCGAT
>DASQRJ010000162.1:0-8766 GCA_035642955.1 Acidobacteriaceae bacterium | reverse complement strand
CAGACTGCGGGACAAGCTGAAGGCAAAACTTGAAGGTTCACTGGACTATATCCACGTGAACGGTTCGATGGAGCATCGCCTCCCGAACAATTTGAATATCAGCTTTGTCTACGTCGAAGGCGAATCCCTGCTGATGGGCATCAACGATGTGGCGGTTTCGAGCGGATCGGCATGCACCTCTGCCACGCTGGAGCCATCGTATGTATTGAAGGCTTTGGGATTGGGCGATGACGTGGCGCACAGTTCCATCCGCTTTGGCCTGGGCCGCTTCAACACGGAAGCCGAAGTCGACTACGTAGCGGACAAGGTCATCGATATTGTGAAGAAGCTTCGCGAATTGTCACCGCTGTACGAGATGGTGAAAGAGGGCATCGACATCTCGAAGATCGAGTGGCAGGCGCACTAGGAAGAAATAGATCTCAAGGCACGACGGTATTGGGCAGGATCTGGAGGAAGAAAATGGCATATAGCGACAAAGTGATCGACCACTACAACAATCCACGCAATGTCGGGCAGATGGATAAGAGCAGCGATGCGGTGGGCACCGGACTGGTCGGCGCGCCGGAGTGTGGCGACGTGATGCGGCTGCAGATCCGTGTGAACCCGGAGACGCAGGTGATCGAGGAAGCCAAGTTCAAGACCTTTGGCTGCGGCTCCGCGATTGCTTCGTCCTCGCTCGCGACCGAGTGGGTGAAAGGCAAGACGGTTTCCGAAGCGATGGAGATCAAGAACACGGACATCGTGAAGGAGCTCGCGCTCCCGCCGGTGAAGATCCACTGCTCGGTGCTGGCTGAAGATGCCATCCGCGCGGCGATCGGCGACTGGAAGAAGAAGAACGGCGTCGGTGAGACGGCCGCTGCTTCAGCCGCCGTAGCTGCGAAGTAGGCAATGGCGGGCGCAACGACAAACGTGCTGCAGCCGGCAGCCACCACTGCCGGCAAGCCAGGTGTGGAACTCACGCCCCGCGCCGTGGCACGCGTCCGCTCCGCAATGGCCAAAGAGGGCATCTCGCCCGCGGAGGGCGGCCTGCGCCTGGGCATTCTAGGCGGCGGCTGTTCCGGCCTGTCGTACAGCATCCGTTTCGATACGCAGCCGCGCGATCGCGATCGCATCTTCACCTACGACGGCGATGTCCGTGTCTTCATCGATCCCAAGTCGTTCATCTACCTGAATGGCATGGTTCTCGACTACGAAGAGACACTGATGCGGCAGGGCTTCAACTTCATCAACCCCAATTCGAAGAAGTCCTGCGGCTGCGGTTCTTCGTTTACCGCGTAGATTTCGTCTCAAATCGTGTTATGCAGCGTATGCAGAGTCATGCCCAAAATTCGACAGAGCCTGAGGCGGATCAGACGTATTTCGAGATGTTCAGCGTGCCGCGTAAGCTCACCATCGACACATCTGCACTGGAGCGTGACTTTTACAAGCTGAGCCGTAAGCTGCACCCCGATCTTTACGCGCGCAAGAGCGCTGAGGAGCAGGCGTGGAGTCTCCGCCAGAGTTCGCTGCTGAACGATGCCTACCGCACTTTGAAGGATCCAGTGACGCGCACGGCATACCTGCTGAAGCTCGAAGGCGTGCGTGTCGAGGACGAAAACAGTGAGATGCGGGAGCATAAGGAAAAGCAGAACCGGGTACCGGCGGATCTGCTGGAAGAGGTCTTCGAGTTGAACATGCAACTCGAAGAGATGCGCGCGAACCGGAAGATCGGCGAAGATGATCCGGCGCTGCGCGGCGATCTGGAGCGGGCGCAGGCGCAGTTTGAAACGATGCTGGCGGCGGTCGACGAGGATCTGCGCAGCGCATGGGCCGGATGGGACGCGGCATGGGACGCGAATGACACCGCCGCAAAGAACAAACAGAAGGACGCAATGCTGGCATTGCTGGATCGGCGCAGTTATCTGCGGAATCTATTGCGCGAGGTAAATGGCGTGCTATCCCCGCAGACGGCTGGCGTTGCGCAGGCGCATATCCATATCCAGGACATCTAGGACCAAATGGCAGAGACAGAGACAGCACGCGTGGTTGGCATTGACCTGGGAACGACGAACTCACTCGTGGCCTTTATGCAGGGCGATCAGCCGCAGGTCATTCCGGGTGAAGATGGTTCGAATCTGGTGCCTTCCGTGGTGGCCATGCCCGCTGCGGGCAAGGAGCGGGTCATCGTTGGCAATGCAGCGCGCACCCACCTGTTGGCCGCGCCGGATCGCGCGGTCTATTCCGTGAAGCGTCTCATGGGACGTGGCGTGGACGATGTCACGGAAGAACTAAAGCTCTTCCCCTTTCACCTCGCCTCGGACATTCAGCCGGGCGAGGTGTTGCGCATGGATGTGGGTGGGCAACAGTACACGCCTCCGGAGATTTCGGCCTACATATTGCGCCAGCTCAAACGCAATGCAGAGCGCTATTTTGGCGCCCCGGTCACGCAGGCCGTCATCACCGTTCCCGCCTACTTCAACGATGCGCAGCGTCAAGCTACCAAGGATGCAGGTCGCATGGCCGGTCTTGAGGTATTGCGCCTGGTCAACGAGCCGACGGCCGCCGCCCTGGCGTACGGACTGGATCGCCAGAAAGATGGCATCGTCGCGGTCTACGATCTCGGGGGCGGCACCTTCGATATTTCCATTCTCAAACTGCACGAAGGTATCTTCGAGGTAATTGCTACCAACGGTGATACACACCTTGGCGGCGACGATCTGGACAACCTGTTGCTCGCCATCGCTCTTGACGAGATAGAGACCGAAGAGAAGATCTCCGCGCGGCAGCAACCGGAGCTGGTGCAGGCACTGCGCAAAGCGGTGATCGATGCGAAGATCGCACTCTCTTCAAGCGATCGTGTGCGTATCGAAGTTCCGCTGCCGAACGGCGGACAGTATCGCCGCGAGATCACTCGCTCGCAATTGGAACAGCTCATCGAACCTATCCTGCAGCGCACCGTCGAACCCTGCCATCAGGCATTGCGCGATGCAGGATTGAGTGCCGCGGAGATCGGCGAGGTTGTCCTGGTGGGCGGATCGACGCGTATCCCGCGTGTCCAGCAGCTTGTTTCCTCGATCTTCGATTTGCCGGCACGCGGCAAGCATCCCCACACGGAGCTGAATCCTGATGAGGTCGTCGCGCTCGGAGCCGCGGTGCAGGCCAACATCCTCGCCGGCGGGTCGGCGGCCACCGAGGAGATGCTCCTGCTCGATGTCACGCCGCTGTCGCTCGGCATCGAGGCGTTGGGTGGCGTTGTCGCGAAGATCATCCAGCGCAACTCGACCATCCCCGCTTCCGCTACCGAGCACTTCACCACCGGCGTCGATGGTCAGACGAATGTCGCTATCCATGTTCTGCAGGGGGAGCGCGAGTTGGCGAAAGATTGCCGCTCGCTTGCCCGATTCGACCTCAAAGGCATCCCGCCCATGACGGCCGGTCTGCCGCGCATCGAGGTCAAGTTCCTTATCGATGCGAACGGACTGCTGCACGTCTCGGCCGTGGAAGCCCGCAGCGGTAAGCAGGCGGAGATCGAGGTGAAGCCCACCTATGGCCTCACCGACGAGCAGGTCGAGTCGATGATCCTGGACTCCTTCGACAACGCCGAAGCCGACTTCCAGGAGCGCCAGCTCATCGAGGCGCGCAACGAAGCGGCCACAATTCTGTCCGCGGTGGAGAAGGCGCCCGCGCATCCGGCATGGCGGCAACTCAGCGGCGAAGAACGTAGCAAGATCAGCGAACTGGTGACCGAGTTGGAGATCCTGCGTGAGGCTGGCGATCTCGACTCACTCCGCCGAGGTACGGAAGCGCTCGACCAGGCTACCCGCCGCTTTGCCGAATTGATGATGGATGCCACCGTCTCATCGGCCCTGCATGGTCAGACCATGGACGCCGCAGATGCGAAGATAGGGGAAGGACCAGCCGCTCCGCACCCTATTGCCCCAGCGGATTTCCGCTAAGTTTTTTAGAGAACGAGAGAGATATGTCAGAGCAGAACCAGCAGCAGCCCATCGACCTTAGCAAGCCGCCTGGACCCAATATGGTGCGGGTCACCTTCCTTCCCGAAGGTCGCACAGTAGAGTTCGAGTACGGCACCATGCCCTACGAACACCATGGCAAACCGATGTCGTTTCTCGACGTAGCGGAGAATTTCAACATCTTTCTCGATCATGCCTGCGGCGGCTCGTGCGCATGCACGACCTGCCATCTCTGGGTGAAGAAGGGGGCTGAAGGTATCTCTGAGGCCGACGACGACGAACTGGATCGCATGGAAACCGCAGCAGATGTGCAATTGAGTTCGAGGCTCGGCTGTCAGGCAGTGATCACTGGGCCTGGCGCCTACGTGGTGGAAATTCCAAGTTGGAATCGCAACTACGTCTCTGAGGGCAAACCGCTCGCACTGGCCGAATCGAAATCCTAGACGAAGGACCGGGAGGAAATATGCCGCAAGAGCTGACCTGGAATGATTCGGAAGAGATAGGGATCCAACTGCAGGAGAAGCATCCCGAGATCGATCCGTTAACCGTCCGGTTCACGGATCTGCACCGCTATGTGACAGAGCTGCCCGGCTTCACCGATGACAAAACCAAATCGAACGAGTCGAAGCTCGAAGCCATTCAAATGGCGTGGCACGAAGAGTACAAGGATGCATCAGCTTAGGCTTCTGTAAGTCCGTAGCCTCGACACTCTGCCCATCTTATGGATGCAGAGTTGTGGAGAGATCTACGGCCGAGATGCTCTTCGGTCGTAGATCGCTCCGCGTCTTTTTATCCGCCGTCGGCTTCCTGGACCCAACCATCTACCCGCAGAATGTCACGTCTGCCGGAAACCATGAACAATGGTACTAGCTTAGTTCCAGCGATGGGCAGGTTCGGTCCAGCCAAATGCATTCGGGATCAGGCGCAGCTCAGCCGTCGCCACATCGTTGAAGTACACCGAAACGATATCGAAGCGGACGTGCTTGGGTTGCTCGCGCAGACTGCTCATATACAAGCGAGCCATGCGCCGGATCATCCGCCGCTTGTCGGCGTCCACCGCCGATTCGGCTGTCGCTACATCGAAGCGGCTGCGTGTCTTAACCTCGACGAAGCACAGGGTGTCGCCTTCCCAGCAGACCAGATCCAGATCCCCTGGCTGGCGCGAGGAGCGCCACCGCCGGGCCACCACCATGCAGCCCTTCTTGCGCAGGTGGAAGTAAACGGCCTCTTCCCCCTGATCCCCCAGCGTCAGGTGCGCACTGCTGTCCGGCGGCTGGAGAGATTGACGTCCCGACCATCGATCGATCGTCGGTATCAGGAGCTCCAGCATTCGGACCCGCTCTGTCGCCAAGCGTGTCATGAGGACATTCTGCGGCTAGAAAGTACCGAAGGGAATGTTACTTAGGTCGCAGATGCCTGGTGTGTGACGCCATACGTCTTACAAGTAAGGAAGCAGCCGTGAGGTCCTTCTCGATCGCTTTCGGCCCGTTTCGGAACGGGTTGCCAGAGGAAAAGTGCAAGTGTCATTACCTGCGGCATGCCACTCACCCTGGTGGTGCATGGGGTGTGGGATCAGCGCGTTGCTACGCTCCCAGACATGGAGACCTATCACGTTCTTGCCGCTGGTACCGTACTCTGGTTGCTCGCTTCGGCGGGAGCAACCGATTCACGCCTTCCCGCCGTCCTGACTGCTAGTCTGACGGTAGGAGCTTTATTGTTAAGCCGGATGGTTCGCCGTCGGCGGGAGAAGCTGTGACTCGCGGCGCCGAACCGGTCAGGAGTGGGATGGGGTCAAAGACGACCTGGACAGCGTGGATATGGTTTGCCGGCGCTGCTGTCTGGTGGGTCAGCGCCGCCCTCGCTGTGCATTACAACCATCGCGGTCACGCCCTCATATCCCTGGCGGTCTCTGCGCTCTTCTTTTTCGCCGGCCTGCTGTGGCTGAAGATGCCACCGCGGAAGGACTAAGGGCCTGCTACCCGGCCTTCTCAGAACTCATCGTGATGTGGACTCTCGCTCATCGGCCTGCCCTGCGTTGCCCAGAGGATGCAGATCACGCCGAGTAACACTACGCCAGCCACGCCGATCAGAATCCAGGTCATTGGTTCTCCCGCCCACGTCATTGCTGATTGCTCCCGGAGCCAGTTGCTCCTTCCATGCTGTCCATTTCAATGTAGCGCGGCCCGCTCCGGTTGGATAGACATGCGCCCTTATCCGCTGAATCGCGTATCCAGCAGATCCAACTCCCGCTCCAGCTTGCGCAGTACGTGATCGCTGATCCGATCCTCATACCGCATCTTCACCAGCGTTGCCCGTTCGGCGGCACGAACCCGGTTGTTCAGTTCGTACATCTGGGTCCATTGTCCCGGCGTCGGGTCCCCTGCGTCTTTCGGATGCCCATCCACCATCGCATACCGCTCCTTGTAATGGTGCATCACGTCCAGCCAAACGGCCTCGTCAGGCCGGTTCGGGCCTGATTCGATTGATTCCAGGTAGTCCAGTGCGCCGCGCAGCATCCGTCTGCGCGCTTCGCGCTCGACCATCTCCAGCGGATCGGCTTCGCACAGGCCAAGCGCGCGAATCAACGATGGCAACGTCAGCCCTTGGACGACCAGTGTCACCAGGATGACGGAGAAGGTGAGGAAAATGATCACCTCGCGTTGCGGAAAAGGCGAACCATTCTCGAGCGTCCGCGGCAGCGAGACGGCCGCAGCCAGCGCCAGCACGCCGCGCATGCCCGTCCAGCCCAGCACAAAGACTGCCCGCGCATTAGGAGGAGGGTAGTTCTGCTTGAGCAGCCGCGTGCGGATGAAGTATGCCAGCCGCGCCCCGGGATACATCCAGAGGAGGCGAAGCGCAATCACCACTCCTGTGAATATTGCCGCGTCGAACAAGAGCTCGCGATGGCTGATGCCGCGAATGCCGCTGAGAATGAAAGGAAGCTGCAGTCCAATCAGGATGAAGACGATACCGTTCAGCAGGAAGTCCAGTGTGTTCCAGACGGCCGTATTCTCAAGACGGGCCTGCGTGCTGAACACCTCGGAGCTCTTGTGGCCGAGATAGAGTCCGCAGACCACGGTAGCCAGCGGGCCGGAGACGTGGATGCTCTCCGCCAGCAGGTACGAGACATATGGCGCCATCAGGCTCAGTGTGATCTCGATCGGTGGATCGGTGAGACGCACTTGCAGGCGATGGATCAGCCACGCCGCAATGAACCCCACGACCAGGCCTCCCCCGACCAGCGTGAGTAGCCGGACCAGGCCCTGCGCAAAGCCGGGCTCCTGGCCGCTGACGACCAGACTGGCGGCGAACTCCAGCGCCAGCAGCGCGCTCGCATCGTTCACCAGACTCTCGCCTTCGAGGATATCCACCAGGGCGCGGGGAAGTCCGACTCGGGCGGCGATGGAGGTAGCGGCGATCGCGTCCGTGCTGCAGACAACGGCTCCCAGCACCAGCCCCAGCCGCCAGTCGAAGCTGTCTGGCAGCAGGTATTCACTGGCCGCCGCGACCCCAAGCACGGTGAAGCCGACCAGGCCGAAGGCCAGCAGCAGGATGCTCACCAGGTGAAAACGGAAGTCGTGCCACGAAGTATTGAAGGCCGCCGCAAACAGCAACGGCGGCAACAAAACCAGGAAGACAATGTCCGGATTCAACGAGATGTGCGGCAGGTTGGGGATAAAACTCAACAGCAGACCGCCTATCACCAGCACGATGGGATAGGGCGTCTGAAAGCGCCGCGAAAGCGTGGTGAGTGCTCCCACCAGAAAGAGCAGCAACAACAGGATCAGCTCCGCATGATGGATACCGCCGGCGCGCATGCTCTCTCCTTGCGGCTTCAGTCTAGCGTCTGGCCAGCGGGAGCGCGACCCGCATGTGCCATGAAATCGTGGGGATAGAATCAGTAGAGATATGCAACTCGATGCAATCCAGGCAGCCCTGCGCGAAGCCCAGCTCGAAGGCTGGCTCTTTTACGACCATCACCATCGCGACCCCATCGCCTACCGTATTCTCGGGCTGAGCGACGGACTGCTCATCACGCGGCGCTGGTATTATTTCGTGCCCGCGACCGGCGAGCCGCGCAAGCTGGTACACCGTATTGAGAGCGGCCGGCTCGATCCGCTGCCCGGCAGGGCTAGCGCCTACAGCTCCTGGCAGGAGCTGGAGGCTGGTCTGGGGCATATCCTTAGCGACGCAAAGCGCATCGCCATGCAATACTCGCCACGCAACGCCATCATGTACGTGTCCATGGTGGATGCCGGCACCATCGAGGTTCTGCGCGAACTAGGCAAGACCATCGTGAGTTCCGCGGATCTGGTGAGCCGCTTCGAAGCGGTCCTGACTCCGGGGCAGGAAAAGAGCCACTACGAGGCACAGGGCAAGATCGACCCGATCCTTGAGGCCGGCTTTCGTGAGATTGGCCGCCGCGTCCGCTCCGGCGGGGGCACAACCGAATACGAGATGGTGCAGTGGCTGCAACACGCCATGGCCGATGCCGGCCTCGTGTGGGAGCACGGTCCGAATGTCTCGGTGAATGCCAACAGCGCCGATTCGCACTACGAGCCTACGGCAGAGGCGCATGCGCCGATTCGCTCCGGCGATTTTCTGCTGATCGACATCTGGGCGCGCCCCGACCGCGCAGCTAGCGTCTTCTACGACATCACCTGGACTGGTGTCGTCGATCGCGATCCAACGCCGCAGGAGCAGGCGGTCTTCAACACCGTTCGCGATGCGCGCGATGCAGCGATTGAAACGGTCCAGCAGGCCTTTGCGGCAGGAAAGCCGATCGCCGGGTGGGAGGCTGACGATGCCGCCC
>DASQRJ010000161.1:0-3124 GCA_035642955.1 Acidobacteriaceae bacterium | reverse complement strand
GTTTCTCAACAGCCGTGAACTGGAATGCTATGTACACGACCTTCTTGTGGCAATACCAGGGATGGTCGCCTACGCCGATCTTTGTGAGGTCGGCGTATGCTTCATGCTCCTCGATGCGCTGGCGGTGAAAGGGAATCGCCTTCAGGTGAAAGTAGGTTTCCAGATCGCGGCGGCTGGCGCCGAGCTTGATTCTCGCGGAGTAGGAAGTCAGGGCCACCTGGTAAGCGGCCTCCTGCTTTCTTTCGGTGTGCTGCTCCCAGAGATAGCGAACAACGGCGGCGGCGCATGCAGCCACTAGCAGCGACAGGAGTAGCATGCGAAGTCGTTTCATCGTAGGTGGATCATATATGGAGACGCGGTTGCCGGCACGGCATGCGGCTTCGACGGATTCGATGCAGGCACAGTGCCGTAAATGAAAGTATAAAAGGGATGCCATGCTTCACTTCTGCCGATTCCCGGATCGCATCTTCCGCGCGAAGATCGCGTGCTTTGCGCTGCTGGCGGTCCTGCAGCTGGCGATGGGGATGGCCGCGACGGGGGAGACCTTCAACGTGGCCAGCGCGGCTTCGCCCCAATGGCTGCAGAGCCAACACACGCGGCAACTGTTCGATCTGCGCGTGCCGACAGGGGCGCCCTATGGAGCCTCGAGTACCGGCGGCGACACAACGTCTTTCTCGCTGCCGGTGTTCGAGCGCTTGCGTCGGGACCATCGCGCCTTCGCTGAAGTGATGGCCTATGCGCCGCTGGGCAGTGACAAAATCGCGGTCCATGCGGGCGATATATCGGAAGAGGCGAGAGGCGAGATGGTGAGCGGGAACTTCCTCTCCGGCCTGGGCGTGAAGATGGAGCTGGGCGACAGATTCAAGATGGAGGACGAGCGACGCCATACGCCGTTTATCGTGCTGAGTCTCGACTACTGGACGCACCTCTACATACGCAATCCCGGTGTGCTGGGGGAGACGATGTATATCAACGGCGTTCCGTTCGCCATTCTGGGAGTTACCGCCGAGGGATTTTCCGGCGTCGAGCCGGGGAAGCCTACGGACTTCTGGATACCGCTGCAAAACCGGCCTGAACTGACGCCGCGGGGCATCTCGGCGAAGGAGCAGACGCTGTATGGTTCGCCAAACTGGTGGTGTCTGGGGCTCATCGCGCGGCTGGCGCCGGGCATGGACGCGCAGCGGGCGGTGGCGGAAGCGACTCCGGGATTTCGGGCGGCAGCGTATGCGAGCCTGGGCGCACCGAGCCCCGAATCTCCTGCACTTTCGCTGGTGCCCGCGAAGGAGATTGGTGGTCTGAACGATGACTCCGGCAACCGCACGCCCGTGCTGAAGGCACTGGCTGCACTGTTGTTGCTGATGGCATGCGGCTACGCGGCGATGCGGATCAGGATGTGGAGGACGGCCCGAACGTAGGTGCAGTCCTCTTCCGGCGAGAGAGTTTCTTAAAAACGAAGCCCGCCGCTGCCGATTGCTTGCGGAGCGGCAGTGGCGGGCGGTCTACGGCTGCTGGCTATTTGGCCATCTCTTCACGGATGGGCGCTTGGGGTGCAGCGAAGAAGATACGGGCGATAAGGCCACCGACGATAGCTCCGGCGATAGGAGCGACCCAGAAGAGCCAAAGCTGGGAGAGCGCCCAGGTTCCCTGAAAGATGGCGGGACCGGTGGAGCGGGCAGGGTTCACCGAGGTATTTGTAATCGGTATGGATACGAGATGGATGAGCGTGAGACAGAGGCCGATGGCGATGGGGGCGAAGCCTTTGGGCGCGCGCTCGTCGGTCGAGCCGAGAATGACGAGCAGAAAGAAGGCGGTGAGGAGAAACTCCGCGACGAAGCAGGCGAGCAGGGAGTAGCCGCCCGGCGAGTGGAGGCCGTAGCCATTGGAGGCGAAGCCTGCGGTGCGAGAGAAGCCCTCCTTGCCGCTGGCGATGATGTAGAGGCAGACTGAGGCAGCAATGCCGCCGATGACCTGGGCAACGACGTAAGGCAGAAGGTCGCGACCGGGGAAGCGGCCGGCGGCATACGCTCCGAACGAAACCGCGGGGTTGAGATGCGCACCGGAGATATGGCCGATGGCGAAGGCCATGGTGAGCACCGTGAGACCGAAGGCGAGAGCGACACCCGCGAAGCCGATGCCAAGTTGGGGATACGCGGCGGCGAAGAGCGCGGATCCGCAGCCGCCGAAGACCAGCCAAAAGGTACCGAAGAATTCGGCGAGTGCCCGGGTGGAGATGGACATGAGTTCGCTCGCTTTCGTTGTGGGAATGTGGGGCGGATGGATTGTCGCGCAAATCTGCCCTGGTGGGAAGGGAATTTGTCACCCTTCGATGAACATTCACTCACAGGCCGTCCGAGGCAAGGCGCGTTGCGTTGTTGCGTTTTCCATTGGATATCGCTCCAACGACTCGCAGCGCTGGATTCACGGGCCGCGCCCGGTTATGGAGCCGGCTGGCTGAGACGCTTGAGATCGTCCGCGATCGTAGCCAGCGCGTTGTCGAAGTTGCGGTCGTGGTTCTTCTGGAGATCCGCGGGGGCAATGGATTCAGTGAGCGCCCAGAGCACGTAATGCGTAGGACGGTCATAGATGACAAGACGCAGCATGGGCAATGGGTCGGAGGCGCCAGTGGCCTTGTTCGGGCTCTGCGGACCGTTGGGCGCGGTGAGGCGCAACTCTAAGACGAGTTCGGCCTGGGCGGGATCGGCGACGAGTTGGTAATGATGCCAGCCTTGGACCGCTTCATAGAACTCTACGTAGGCGCGGTCGGGATCGCCGCTGAAGGGATGGGGAAAGAGCCCGCTGTCCGAGCCGGCGTTGGAGATGAAGATCGTCTTGCGTTGAGGATGGCGCGTGGCACAGGCGGTGGTGGTGGGGCCGTTGGCGTCGCTTGTTGCGACTGCGCAGTCGCAGCAAGCGTAAAGAGGAGCAAGGCAGAGGCAAGGCAGGAAAACCGCAGGGTGTTTCTCATGGTGGTTCTCCGATTCACGTGCTGTGACTTCATCGTTTCATGAGGCTAGAGACAGGTTGATGGCGGAAATTGTTTCGCAGACTTTTGTCCGTCACGGAAAAAAGGGTGGTTAGGCCGATGTCGGGTTACGACGTGAAGCAGACGGTGGATGAATCGATA
>DASQRJ010000160.1:0-3239 GCA_035642955.1 Acidobacteriaceae bacterium | reverse complement strand
GCCGCTGCTCGCCTACGCTCTGTTTGGGCCAAGCCGCATTCTCGTCCTGTGGCCGGACTCGGCGCTTGCGGCCGTCATCATAGCCGCTGTGATGCCACTTTCGGCGGGCGATCCGGAGCGTGCTCTTCCCCTTGCCAGCATGATGGCAGTTGTCTCAGGCATTCTATGCGTTGGCGCCGGGTTATCCCGCCTGGGCTTCATCACCGAATTGCTTTCGAAGCCTATTCGCTACGGTTACATGAACGGGATCGCCCTGACGGTCCTATTGAGCCAGGTGCCAAAGCTCCTCGGTTTTTCCGTCTCTTCCAAAGGACCCCTGCGCCAGGTGTGGGCCATCGTCAGTGGGGTCCACGCTGGAAGCACGAATACTGTGGCCCTTGCAATCGGTGGCGGAACGCTCGTGCTCATTCTCTTTCTGAAGCGCTGGCCACGGATCCCGGGCATACTGATTGGTGTGGTCGCCGCCACTGTCATCGTTGCTGCCTTTGACCTTGTGCGACGTGCCTCTTTATCCGTGCTTGGTCCACTGCCCCAGGGATTACCCATGCCGCATCTTCCTTTCATTCGCATGGACGAATTGGTGCCAGTCGTGATGGGCGGTGCGGCTGTCGCGCTCGTTTCCTTCGCAGACACGAGCGTCCTATCCCGAATCTATGCAGCACGTTTGCGAACACCAGTAGATCCAAACCAGGAGATGGTCGGCCTCGGCATCGCCAATTTAGCTGCGGGTTTTTTTCAGGGGTTTCCCATCAGCAGCAGTTCATCGCGAACTCCGGTAGCCGAGGCGGCTGGGTCCAGGACGCAGTTGACTGGGGTCGTTGGGGCACTAACCATCGGACTGCTGCTGCTGTTCGCTCCACGTTTACTCCAATATCTTCCAAATACTGCCCTGGCTGCCGTCGTTATCGCCGCGGCCATTGGCCTGTTCGAAGTCACGGATCTGCGGCGCATCTATCGCATTCAGCGCTGGGAGTTCTGGCTTTCCATGGCCTGCTTCGCCGGCGTCGCTGTATTCGGAGCGATTCCCGGCATTGCGCTCGCCATCGTGATTGCGGTGATTGAATTCCTGTGGGATGGCTGGCGACCCTACTCTGCCGTGCTCGGCCGCGTAGACCACGTGAAGGGCTATCACGACATCAGCCGCTATCCTGATGCACGCCTCATCCCTGGCCTCGTGTTGTTTCGCTGGGATTCGCCGCTTTTCTTTGCGAACGCGGAGTTGTTCAATGCACGCGTCCTGGATGCCGTTGCGAGTTCGCCGACCCCAGTTCACTGGCTCGTTGTTGCAGCCGAGCCGGTTACCAGCGTTGATGTCACCGCTGCTGATGCAATCTCTGAGCTCGACAACTTGCTGGATCACGCCCGTATTCAGTTGTGCTTCGCGGAGATGAAGGATCCGGTGAAAGACAAACTGAAGCGCTTCGGCCTCTTCAAGCGCTTTGGCGAACAGAACTTCTTCCCCACCATCGAAGAGGCGGTGAGCGCATACCGCGCCACTCACCTCGTCGATTTCGTTGGCAGTGACGATCGCGAGCCTTAGAGTCGGCGCGATGCATTTTGGATTGTCTGCTGTCGCTGAATCGCCATGCGCTCACCCGAGATCCCGCCACGTCGTTAGAACTTTCGTGGGGCGCCACCCTTGTACCCTACCCGTAAAATCCGGCGCTGACGAATCGCACGCGCAACTGCAACCTGAGAAAATAACGAATGTCGAATGACGACCGCACCAGGTTTGTTCCCAGAGGAACGCCAGAATCAGCGGCGATGTTGGCGAGCGTCAAGCGGGCCATGGCGATCACCCCGGTTCTCAACCGTTTGACGTTCAACGATGCGGAACAAATTCGGGCCGTGTTCAGCGATCTGATCGGCCACAAGGTGGACGAGAGCTTTTCGCTGGTCCCACCGTTCTACACCACCGGGGGCGAGAATATCCGCATTGGGCGCAATGTATTCATCAACCAGAACTGCACCATGTACGACCTTGGCGGCATCGACATTGCCGATGATGTGATGATCGGGCCGAACGTCAGCCTCATCACGTCAGGCCATCCAGTGGAACCTTCCCAGCGGCGCGCCTTCGTGATCGCAAAGCCGATCGTGCTTGAGAGAAATGTCTGGATCGCAGCCGGGGTAACCATCATCGGCGGGGTGACGGTGGGCGAAAACTCAGTGGTCGCGGCAGGTTCGGTCGTCACCCACGACGTTCCTCCTGACACCCTCGTCGCGGGGAATCCCGCCCGCATCATCCGCTCAATCGCCGACTGAAGGAACCTACAACGGAGCAGCGATCTCTACGCGTAAAATCCGCGCTGACGAATCACTCCCGCCACACGATCCATCGCCAGCATGTACGCCGCAATCCTGTTGTTTACTTTATGCGTGTACCGGTAATGCACCACATGCTCAAAACTCCTCACCAGGATTTCGTCCAGCCGCTCATTCACCACTTCTTCCCGCCAGAAATATCCCTGCCGATCCTGCACCCACTCAAAGTAAGAAGCCGTCACGCCCCCCGCATTCGCCAGAATGTCCGGGAGAATGAACACGCCTTTCTCCTTCAAAATGTCATCCGCCAACGCCGTCGTCGGCCCGTTCGCACCCTCGCACAAAATCCGTGCCGAAATCTTCCCCGCATTGTGGCTGGTGATCACATTCTCCGTCGCCGCCGGAATTAAAATCTCGCATGGCATCGTCATCAGTTCCGCCCGATCCATCGCCTCGGCTCCCTGGAACCCCACAATCGTCCCATGATGTTCCCGGTGCCGCATCAACGCATGGATATCCAATCCGTTCGCGTTGTAGAGTCCACCATCGTACTCCGCAATCCCGATAATCTTACAGCCCACCTCACTCAGCAGCTCGGCCGCGTTCGACCCCACGTTGCCAAATCCCTGGATGATGATCCTGCACCCTTCCACCGGCATCTTCAGGTGCCGCAGCGCCTGCAGGCACACCACCCGCACCCCGCGCCCTGTGGCCTGCCGCCGCCCGCGCGATCCGCCCAGCTCAATCGGCTTGCCCGTCACTACGCTGGTCACCGTCTGCCGCATGTGCATGGAGTAGGTATCCATAATCCACGCCATCGTCTGCTCGTTCGTGTTCACGTCCGGCGCCGGCACATCTTTTTCCGGCCCTAGAAATTCGATAATCTCCGACGTGTACCGCCGCGTAATCCGCTCCAGCTCGCCCTTCGACAGCTTCTTCGGGTCGCAGATCACTCCGCCCTTGGCCCCGCCAAA
>DASQRJ010000159.1:0-2722 GCA_035642955.1 Acidobacteriaceae bacterium | reverse complement strand
AAAGTCGCGCGTGTCGGAGTACTGGGGAAGCAGAACGGCGCGCTTCATGAAGTCCGCCCAGATGGGGACGGCGGCCTGGGCGCCTTGTAGCTTGACGTCGGAGTAGTCGTCGTTGCCCACCCAGATGATACAGATGAGGTTCGAGGTATAGCCGGCGAACCAGGCGTCGCGTTCCGTGCCGGTCTTGCCGGCGGCGGGCGCCAGGAAGCCGCGGCCGCGCACACCGGCAGCGGTGCCGGCGTTGATCACGTTCTGCAGCATGTTGGTGGTGAGATAGGCGACGCGAGGGTCGAGGATCGGTTTCACGTCTGGCTGGTGGTCGCTGATGGGGTCGCCGTTGGCAGCGCGGACGGAGGCAATCTCCCACGGAACGATGCGGGTGCCGCTGTTGGCGAAGGTGGTGTAGGCGCCCGCCATCTGGATGGGCGTTGCGCTATAGGCTCCCAGAGCGACTGCCGGCGTGCCTTGTGCGTCCACAATGCCTGCATCGCGGGCGAGCGCGGCCACATTGTCATAGCCGACCATCTGGGCCAGTTCGACGGTGGCGTTGTTCAGCGAGTACTGCAGCGCATAGCGTGCCGTCACTAGACCGCCCGCGTGGCCATAGTTGCCCGGAGCATAGCCTCCTTCAAAGGTCTGCAGGTCGTTGTTGAGCATGGTGACCTCGGTGAAGAGGCCGTGGCGGAGACCGGGATCGGTGGTCTGAGGGTTGCCGTTTTGCGGCGCGGGATCGCCCACAATTCCGTTGTCGGCACCAGGATTGTTGGTTGCGGCCACATCGACCGGCGTTGCCGGCGTGGTCAGCTGCGTGCCGGCGAGCGAGGTGTTGAAGCCCGCCGCATAGACAAAGGGCTTGAAGGCGGAGCCGGTGGGCCGGTGGGCAGTGGCGTGGTTGAGCTGGGAGATGCCGTAGTTGCGGCCCCCGACCAGCGCCAGTATCTGGCCGGTATGCGGATTGAGCGCCAACAGCGCGACCTGCGGGCTGGCGATGGACTCAGGATGTTTGGAGCGCTTCCGTTTGGCGTCTATCAGCTGGTCCACATACTGCATGCCTTCAGCCACCGATTCGTTGGCCACCCGTTGCAGATCCGGATCGAGGGAGCTGTAGACACGCAGACCCTGGGAGCTGTACTGCTGCTCGCCATAGTTGCGGACAATGTCATCGTGCACGATGTCGATGAAGTAGGGGGCGAGGCCGCCGTCGATGGTGCCGGGGACCAGATGGAGCGGCTCTTGCCTGGCGGCATCGGCCTGGGCCGCGGTGATGTCGCCGGTATCGACCATCGCATCGAGCACCACATTGCGGCGGCTGATGGCGCGCTGCGCATGACGGTATGGGTTCAGGAAGCTGGGGTGCTGGATCATGCCGGCCAGCAGCGCGCATTCCGCCAGATCGAGCTGGTGGACATCTTTGCCGAAGTAGGCCTGGGCGGCCTCGCCGAAGCCGTAGATGCCGAACGATCCCTGCTGGCCCAGCGGGATCTCGTTGGCGTACAGCGTGAAGATCTCTTGCTTGGTATAGCGATGTTCGAGCTGGAAGGTGATCGCGATCTCGATGAGCTTGCGCTTGAAGCGCTTTTCCGGGGTGAGGAAGAAGCCGCGCGCGAGCTGCATGGTGAGCGTGGATCCGCCTTCGCGTTTTCTGCCGGCGAGCAGATCGCTGCGCAGAGCGCCGATGAGGCGAATGTAATCCACACCGCCGTGCGAGAAGAAGCGGCGGTCTTCGATGGAAGTGACGGCCTGCACCAGGACTGGAGGAAGGTCGTTATAGGTAACGATGCGGCGCTTTACACGATTTGTCCCTTCCGAGAGGCTGGTGATGAGCTGCGGCTCAAGTTCGTAGGCGGAAAGCTGCTGCCGGGCATCGCCGGAGATGCTGGCCACCATGCCGTCGCTGAAGGAGATGGTCGCGCCTTCCTGCGAGTGATAGGACTGCGGGCCGGGATGGACGCTGATGCTGTCGTCCCGCAGGTCGTAGGTGCCCATGGGCGAGGCGCTGCTGCCGGATACGCTGTAGCCGGCAGTACGCAACTGCTGCGCGATCGAGGTAGCGGTGAGCTTCTGGCCGATGCGGACTTCACGCGGTGCGGCATAGATGCGCGGCGTCTGGTTGAAGAGAGGCTTCGACAGGCGCTGATCCACGACCTGCTTGTACCTATTGGAGTAGTAGCTGAAGGTGATGCCGAGAATGAGCAGGGTGAAGGTGACAGCGATGCAGACGAAGATCAGCACCGTCTCCCAGAGAGGCTTTTCGGCGATGCTGAGATTGGGCGGGAGCTTGAATTTGACTGCCAAGGCGTTTACCGATCTTCCTGCTGTTCTGGCCTTTGTGCCGGCTGTGAAATCGCCGCCAGACTGTACTTCATTAGAGTAGACGCAGCCTCAGCCAGTGTGCGTTCCAGGTTAGGCACTCTTTTGGTACTCCTGTCGCAAGGCGGCTGCAATTTCGCCCAACGGCAGATCGCGCGTAGCGGAGCGGTCCGCCGCGGTGGCGCGGGAGACGAGTTCCACCAGGCCCTCGGCGGCCTTCTTACCTACATTGATGCGGTAGGGAATGCCCACCAGATCCGCGTCCTTGAATTTGACTCCGGCGCGCTCGTCGCGGTCGTCGAGCAGGACATCGAATCCGGCGGCTTCGAGGTCGCTGGCAAGTTTTTCGCCGGTCGAGAGCAGGGCGGCGTCGGTGATGTTGGTGACGGTGACGACCACATCGAAGGGCGCG
>DASQRJ010000158.1:0-4881 GCA_035642955.1 Acidobacteriaceae bacterium | reverse complement strand
TTCTACGCGGATCTTCGAAAAACAAGGTAATCTGTTTGCGTTTTATATCGAAAAGCCGGCGGACACGGCACTGTTTCCCTGGTTGAAGAGCCGCTCGGAGTTCGATCCGCGATATCAGGGGATTTGACGCAGCCAATCCCGAGCCTGTTCTAAGGCGAGCGGGCATTCATGCATCCAGCACTGCTTCGTTACAATAGAAGCAGGTATTGTTCGTGGCCGATCTTCAGGCATTTCCCTCCATTTCGATCCCCTCTGCACCCGTCCTTTCTGCACCAACGTCGGACCTGGTGCAGATCGATACCGCGCCGCGCCAGCGCACTCCGAAACCCGCCCGGCTGAAGGCGAAGGCGCCGGTGGGCGAGAACTACCACGGGCTCAAGAAGCTGGCGCGGTCCCTGAATCTGCACACGGTGTGCGAGAGCGCGCAGTGCCCGAATATCGGTGAGTGCTGGGAGCACAAAACGGCCACCTTCATGATGCTGGGCAACCTGTGCACGCGGCGCTGCGGCTTCTGCGCCGTGCCCAAGGGGCGTCCGGAGGCGATCGATTTCGATGAGCCGCGCCGTGTGGCGGAGGCGATTGCCACCCTGGGACTGAAGCATGCCGTGGTGACCAGCGTGAACCGCGACGATGATGTGGTGGGCGGCGCGCGCGCGTTCGCGATGCTGATCGACGAAGTACGCAAGCAGGCGCCGGGCTGCCAGATCGAAGTGCTGGTGCCGGACTTCCAGGGCCGTGAAGAGGCGATCCGGCTGGTGGTGGACGCGCGTCCCGAGGTGCTGAACCATAACACCGAGACGGTGCCGCGGCTCTATCGCGCGGTGCGCTCCGGCTCGCGCTATGAGCGCTCGCTGCAACTGCTCGAAACGGCAAAGCGGCTGGATCCGGCGATCATCACCAAGAGCGGCGTCATGGCGGGGCTGGGTGAAGAGATGGAGGAACTGCTCGCCGTCTTCCGCGATCTCGCAGCGGTGGGCGTGGACATTCTTACGGTGGGTCAATATCTACGCCCGTCGAAGGATCATCTGCCGATGGCGCGCTACTACACGCCGGATGAGTTCGCGGAGATGAAGACGGCGGCAATGCGGATGGGCTTCCGGCACGTGGAGTCGGGCCCGCTGGTGCGCTCCAGCTATCACGCGCATGAGCAGGCGGCGTCGACGGGATTGACGGTTCTGGCGTAGTCGAAGCTCTCTCGTCTTCGGCGTATCTGAGAACCCCGCTCCGAAGAGCGGGGTTGGTTGCGTCAGCGGCCTGCTCTACTGAAGCAGGTCGATGAGGTTGACGATGAAGTAGGTAATGGGGTCATAGACCACGACGTAGCCGTCGTAATACCCCATCTGGTAGCCGGGTGGCGGCGGGGGCAGATAGCCGTACACGTCCGGGGGCAAGGGCTGCAGATAGCCGATGTCCGCGTAGGGGTAGTAGCCACCGACCGTAAATACCGGGCGGCGGGCACGGTTGATGGCGCGCATGCGGGCGGCGTAGTAGCCCCGCAGCCGGTCGCGATCCGTGGGACGGAAGGAATAGGAGGGCCGGGAATTTGGCGGACGTCCCCACTGCGGCGGGCGTCCATGCACCGGACGATTTGCTGGGGGACGGTTGGCTGGCGGGCGCTGGCTCGGCGGCCGAGGGGCCGGAGGATTGGTACCGGGCTTCGCAGGCTGCGGACGCGCGGGGGGACGCGAGGGCTGGGGCCGAGGCTTGGTATGCGCCGGTGCCGGGCGTGCGGGGGCAGGTTGGGGGCGTGCGCCAGGCTGCTGGGGGCGCGCGCCGGGCTGTGGCCGTCCGGCGTTGCTGTTGCCGCGCTTTGGCGCTGGCTTTGCGTCCGGCGCGGGCCTGGTCTGCGGTGACCCTTGCGGCGGTCCCTGCGGACGATCCTGTGCATGCAACGCGGGTGGCAGCGTTGCGGCGAGACAGCAGAAGAGGAGGCCGTGCAACAGCCGGGAAGATCGTATTTCCATCGCTATTATTCCCTCTCAGGTATTTGGAGAACGTCGAAAGCGTATGCCGATCCCGGGGGAAAACGCAAAAGGGCAGCGTTCGATCTGATTGCCTTGGATGCAGTATCTTGGCTGCCGGAAGTTGCCGTTTGGCATGCGGGGTGGGTAGGCTCAACTCCGTTAGAATCTAGCTTTCCACCAGGAGGGAAGAGACACCATGGCAGTTTCGACGATGGCCAGTATCCCGGCGCTGAAGACCGTGCACCAGCAATTGAAGACGCGCATGGAGAAGGCGGTGAACGACTTCCGGCAGAACCTGGCTTCCACGCGGACGGGGCGGGCGAATATTCAGATGCTGGATCATGTGCGCGTGGCTTACTACGGCACGGAGATGCCGCTGAACCAGGTGGCGCAGCTTTCCATTCCGGATGCGCAGACCATCCTGATCTCGCCCTTCGATCCGTCGGCGATTGCGGAGATCGAAAAAGGGCTGCGGACGGCGGACTCGAGCTTCAATCCGCAGAATGACGGCAAGGTGGTGCGGCTGAAGATACCGGCGATGACCGAAGAGCGGCGCAAGGATGTGGTGAAGCAGTTGAATAAGGTGCTCGAAGAGCATCGCACCGGCATCCGTAATGTGCGGCGCGACGGCAACGAGGCGATCAAGAAGGCGGCGAAGGACAAGCAGATCTCCGAGGATGAGGAAAAACGCTCGCTGGAGGAGATCCAGAAGCTGACCGATGAAGAGATCAGGCGCATGGAAGAGCTCTCGCGAAACAAAGAGAAGGAAGTGATGCAGGTCTGACGCGGGCGGCCTGCACGCGGCGATTCTTCCCGGAGTCGCCGAGTCCGGGAGCGCTTAAGCCGAGTCCCGGGGCGCTCAAGAAGACAGGCACCATGGATTTACGACCCACACAACCAGCGGATGCCGCTGCTGCGGCGGCGTTGTGCGCGCAGCAACGGCTGTCCGACGGATACGCCGGCCTTTAACGCTAACTCTGACCGCCCCCTGCATTTCCATTGTGTATGCCTGTGTCAGCTGGGACACTCCATATCAAAAAAGATTGGAAAGATTGGGAAAATGTCGAATCCAGGCTCCCTCGACCGACATACATGTAGGAAGGGAAGATAGCCATGAAACCAAGCTGGAGCTTCTCAACAGCATCGTCAGCCGGAGTACTTCTGGCGCTCGTGTTGGGCACCGGCGCGGCGCATTCGTATCCTTGCATTGCGTGCGACGTGGCGACCTCCTATCGCGCTGCGCTCCATGTCTACGACGAAGCGCGTACCTGGGGCATGGTTGCGCGGTGGTGGATCGATCCGGAATATGCTCCTGTGGTCCATGACCGAAGCCGTCTGTGAAGCCAGACTCTGTCTGCGAGATGCGTCCCACCAGCGTGAACGTACGATGACGATCCGCCAGGATCTCCCCTGAGGCCATGCGCCCACGGCCTGTGGGCGGCACGGTAGCACAATTCCCACCGAACTACGTCAGTCTTTGCACCGGCTTTGAGAAGCTCCGCCGCTTGTCGCGCCCGAGGGCCGCTTATCGTCGTGGTCGTTTGGAAGGTTGTCGAAAAAGTTCAGGAGAATGTCGATTTCCATCTCCTTCAAACGACAAATAGGCAGAAGGAGAAAACCGATGAGATTGACAAAGAGCTTCGCCACCACTTCATTGGCCGGAACCATCGTGGCGCTGATGATGGCTGCTGGCGCGGCGCCTGCGCTGTCGCCGATCCGGAGGGATATTGCCCACTCCTATCGCTCCGCGGTGCGCGCCTATGACCGGGCGCGGATGTGGGGTGCGATTGCGCGGTGGTGGGTGGACCCGGAGTATGTTCCCGCGGTTCGGGACGAGGAACGCTCTTGGAGGCCGGAGGATCTCTGCCAGGTGCGGCCGGTTGCGGGACGGGTGAAGATATGAGCGGCGAGGTGATTGCGGGGATGACTCAGGGGGCGGCGATCTACAGACAGGATCTCTTTCGAGCAGTAACGCTGGATGAGGTGAAGGAGCGGATCGCGCTGCTTCGGCCGGAGAGCGAGCGGCTGTGGGGCAAGATGAGCGCGGCGCAGATGCTGGCGCACTGTGCGGCGACGATGGAGATGGCGGTGGGGACGACGTTGCCGCCGCGGCGATTCGTGGGGCGGCTCTTGGGTCCACTGGTGAAGAGGGCGATTCTCCAGGAAGGAAAGCCGTTTCGCCGCAATTCGGCGTCGGACAAGAGCCTGATCATTCATGAAGACCGGAATTTCGAGGAGGAGCGGCGGCGGCTCCGCGAATTGCTCGATCGCTTTCAGGCAGGCGGCCCGGAGGGATGCACCCGGCATCCGCACAGCTTTTTCGGACGGCTGACTCCCATGGAATGGGCGGCGTTCATGTACCTCCATCTGGACCATCATCTACAGCAGTTTGGGGTGTGATCCGCGGCATTTCAGCAAAATCCGATGAGCGCCCGCGAGAACGCGAGAAAAACTCTGCGCCAGAGCTTGCCTGGGCAGTGACGGGTGGTAGCCGGTTTGGGAATGGCTTTGCGGTTACATAGCGAGGTTTTTCCGGGCGCAATCACGCGGAAAATCCAGCCGGGAACCTTGCGAGTAAATGGCTTATCGGACAGCAACTTACGAAGGACTGGTGCGCCGTCCGGCGCGGTCTTTTACCGTTTAAGCCCCGTTTTTCACCGTTCGGCGCAGCAGGGTTCCTGGTTTGTCACCGGACAAGTAGCCTGATGCTGAAAGAGTACCGCCCGACCCATCGCGGGATTCTTGAGTGGTACCGCCCCAGTCGTGTCATCGTTGGTTAGACTTAAGCCTCCTGTTCCAAAATGGGAGCGATGTCCGATTGAGGCCTGCGGGCTCACACACAGGAGATCTAAATGTCGAAAGCCGTCAAATACGCAGAACGGGCCGTCACGATTGCCGCCCAGAGTGCGTGGACCAT